>JBBTIN010000043.1:0-57139 GCA_038059935.1 Nitrospirota bacterium | reverse complement strand
ATATCCAAGAGGGCTTCCAAGCTTTTTTAAACTCCTATCTCTGTTTTAGGGAATCACTTGTAGCTTGTACTCAATTAGGATATGCTTCTCGTCATTATAAAAAAACGGGAGACTTTTTGTTGAACAATATCGGACGTCTTTTAATTTCTTGCCCAGATCGGCCCGGCATTGTTGCCGCTGTCTCTCATTTTTTATACGAGCAGGGGGCGAATATTATTTCGTCAGACCAACACAGTTCCGACCCGACTGGTGGCACATTTTTCATGCGGGTGGAGTTCCATCTTCCCAATATTGAAGAAAGCGAGGCGATATTCAAAGATCACTTTTCCGATATTGCAAACGAATTTCATATGCAATGGCGTTTCACTCGCAAAAGTCGCATCAAACGGCTCGCCATTTTTGTATCCAAGGCAGAACATGCCCTACTTGAACTCCTTTGGCGAAGGCGTTCCGGCGATCTGATGGCAGAGATATCAATGATTATTTCAAATCATCCCGATCTCGAAAAAATTTCCAACGCCGAAGGCATTCCTTTTCACTGTATTCCCGTTGATAAAAATGAAAGGAAAAAAGCAGAAGAAAAACAAATTGCGCTGATGGCAGGGAAAGTGGATCTGGTTGTGTTGGCGCGATATATGCAAATTGTAACCCCTTATTTGATCGGCCATTATCCAAATAAGATCATCAATATTCATCATAGCTTTCTACCGGCCTTTGTCGGGGCCAATCCCTACCTTCAAGCATCTGAACGCGGAGTGAAGCTCATTGGCGCAACTGCACATTATGTCACGGAGAACTTGGACGCCGGACCCATTATCGAGCAAGGGCTGGAACGGGTCAATCATCGGCACACTGTTTCAGACTTAAAACAGCTGGGACAACATATCGAAAGAGCCGTGCTGGCACGCGCAGTGATCTGGCATATCGAAGACCGCGTTTTGGTTCATGACAATAAAACCGTTGTCTTCACCTAACTCGCCGACGGGCAAGGGCGATTACGACTGCTCCGCAGCCTATCCCCGCTTCCCGTTGGTCGCGGAAAAGACATAATTCCGCCGCGGTTTGCTTTGTGGCAGCAATGGCGGCACGGTCGGCTGCAAGAAGGACTGTATGCTAATTGGAATGATTCTGAATGTGGGTGTTTTTGTCTTTCTCGTCTGGATCATGTTCAAAGTGATGAAGGAATAGCGGCTCTCGACTACCCGGTTTTCCAAAAATTTTAAGAACTGCAGGATAACATAGAACAACCGGGCCTATTGCGTGCCCAATCAGGACGCTTGCTTGCGAAGGCTTCTTTGTCTGGCTGCTCATCATATGGATGTCGTAACAATTCTAATAGTTCAGCAATCATCGCGTGATCCCCTTGTTCCGCCCTGTCGATCGCCTGCTGGGCCAGGTAGTTCCGCAACACATATTTAGGGTTGACGGCATTCATTTGCTTCTGCCGGATATCGTCGGGAATATTTTCTTCAGCCACACGTGATTTGTAACTTTGTATCCACCTCCCAAACCGTGCTTTGTACTCACTCGTTAACTGCTCCGGTTGGTAATACGCATCCATAAAAATTGACAAGAAATCCTCATCGCCCCCATCTTTACTGGGGTTACGGCTTATCAGGATATTGGCAAGCTTTCGGTAGAAAAGGGTCATGTCCGTCTCAACCCATTCCAATATGGCAAGAAGCTCCGCAATCAGCGCATCGTCTTTTTCAGGGTTGATTGTATGAAGACCCAGTTTTTTACCCATCATAGATAGCCATTGCTGTGTATAGATTTCCGCGTATGCATCAAGGGCCTCCTCCAACGGCTCGGTTTCGCCTATGAGTGGGACGATTGCATTGGCCAATTGGTAGAGATTCCAAAGGGCAATTTTGTGCTGGTGGGAAAAGCGGTAGCGACGGCGTCCCGCATCGGTGGTGTTCGGGGTCCAGTTCGGATCGTAATTCTCCAGCCATCCGTAAGGACCATAGTCAATTGTCAATCCGAGAATCGACATATTATCCGTGTTCATCACGCCATGGACAAATCCGACACGCATCCACTCGACGATCATCTTTGCAGTCGTAGAGCAAACTTCCTGAAACCATGCAATGTAAACTTCTTTAGAGGGTTCACCCAAATGAGGAAAGTGATGACGAAGCGTATAGTCTACCAGCGCTTTTAATAGTTCCATTTCTCCGCGCATCGCATGGATCTGAAAATTTCCAAAGCGGATGAACGAGGGCGCAACGCGGCAAACGATCGCGCCGGGTTCCATCTGCGGATGGCCATCGTAAAACATATCTCGCTTTACTTTTTCGCCTGTTAACACAAGGCTTAATGCACGCGTTGTGGGGACGCCAAGATGATGCATAGCCTCACTGCACAAAAACTCACGGACAGATGATCGCAACACGGCTAATCCATCCGCCGTTCTGGAATACGGCGTGAGGCCAGATCCTTTGATCTGCAACGTGAGTCTTTCCCCCTGCGGATTAACGATTTCCCCCAGATTGATCACGCGGCCATCCCCAAGTTGGCCTGCCCAATTACCAAATTGGTGGCCACCGTAACAGGCTGCATACGGACGCATGCCGGCAAGGAGATCATTGCCCGAAAATACCTGTGTGAATTGATCCGATTCACAGGCATCACTGTCTAGATTCAGCTGCGCTGCAACTTCCTTCGCGTACGAAACCAAGGTTGGTTTTGAAACTTTTGTCGGTATGACATGGGAGTAACAGGAGCGTATCACTTGTCGACGATAATTCCTCGGTTCGGAATCAGCGGGCAACGCACGTGTAAAAGAATCATCAAAAATGAGCGAATCTAAAGCCGTTTTGTCCATACGCCTTCTCGCTTTTCTATTTCGGCATCTCTAGGAGAATCAAACGGTTGCCGTCTGGATCTGCTACTTTTGAGAAAATGGCGCCTCCCGGGGCTTTTTGAATTTTTCCGCACACCACCTTTTTAAGCTTTAGGGCAGCCACGGCCTTCTGAATATCCTTTACACGAAGCATCAGGCTCACACCTTCTTTAGTTTGACGGCTCGCCGTTTTTTTCTGTTCGCCCTTATCATCGCCTTTTAGGTGAAGTCCTAAAACCGTGCCGCCGGGAATTTCCATCTCGGCATAAAAGGACGTTTGCATGGAAGGCGTGAGGCCAAACTTGGCGTAAAAATCCACCGACCGCTTAATATCTTTTGCACTTCCCATGACCCAAGAATCTGTTACTATCGAACGCATTAGACACCTCCTGATTTTAAATATTTCCTTCTTGAACTTCCCTGTCGCCTCATATCGCCTTTATGAGATCTTTCATCAACGCGCTGTTTTCCTTTTGTCCCGTTTTATCGTAAGCCACCACAAGATTCCGTAGAACCCGACCCACAATCATCGTAGCATCGGCATTCATGTCGTGTAAATTCTTAAGCGTAAGGCCATGAGCCACCTTATCTAAAAACCATTTTTCCTCAATAAGCTGTCCGCTATTGAAACAGTCCACCAATACCTTCTGATCGCCGGCAACAATCCATGCAAAAAAATGCTGGGGGAAATTATAGCCTCCTATTGTAAGATAAAGCCGCTTCCCGGTAAGCATGAAAATGCAGGCAAGGCTTATAGGCAGTCCCCTTTTTGTTTCTATCACGTAGACTAAATTACTATTTTTGGGGTCGTAATAGTCCTCTTTTGCGCCCTCAAGGCGGCCTGGCCCAAAAAGATACTGGGCAAGTAAAGAAGCGTCCCTTTTGTCGTAATGTTTTAAGTAATCATTTGAGAGTTCATCTAGAAGAAAGGAGAGCTTCTTCGCCTTTCGATCTTGGAACTTGGCCAATAGGGTTAGTGCCTTCTCCAGCTTTTCCATCTCCTCTTTTTCATCCAACCATGAGACCCAGGCTTCTTTTAATTGATAACGGGCAAGTTCCTCAAAGACTTTTTGCAGCCTTTGATGTTGATGGGAAGAAGGGGGTGTCGGTAATGCTGCCAGTCCATTTTCCAGGTGAGGGCCGAAGCGAAGGAGCTCTTTGAATACCGATCTCTGCACGGATGGCGAATCATCCTCTAAGAGCTTTAATAAATAAGGGATATTTTTTATGTCCGGCATTGAATCGTTCTCTACTTCATTGACAGTTTAACAGGGTATGAGTGCCCGCTTCATTCCTAAGCCGGATGAAGTCGTTGAGCAGCCGACACCCGGCGAAGAGCGTCGCCTCCTCGCTCCGAATCCAGCGGCTTATGACGCCCAGGTAGGAGAGCGTGTCCGTAACCGTCTTAATGCCTCGTATGCCGGTGTCGGACTGGGCCAGGGTGGGATTCACCGGTTTGCCACTTTCGACAAGGTAACATAGAAGCTGCCACTCTGGGCCTTCGCCGATCTCGGCAGCCAGGCGTTCAACAAAGGGTTCCCACTGAGATCGCCCCATCGCAATGGCCTCCTCCAGGGTTCGGTGGTTCTCTTCTCCGCTCGAGTGCATATAATGGAGAAGCAGCTTGGTCAGATAAGGATGGTTCCCGGTCCACTCGGCCAGGGCAGCGCTTGGGTCTAAGCCGATCAACTGTCGCGTCTCTCCATCGAGAAGGACTGACAGCGGGAACATTCGGAAGGGCCAACCCGCCAAAATTCCGGTGAGCATTATTTGCAATCGGCGACTGCCGGTCACGACGATGCTGGCCGGTTTTGCAGCCATCGCCCACGTAAGCAGCGATTCGATTGCTAAGTCAGGGGCTCTATCTAAATTATCCAGGACGACGATCGAGCCAAGATCCGCGTTGATTTGTGGAGAAGGATCAGCGCCAACGTCTATCTCGAATACCGTGCGGTCAGTCAACCCTTGCAAAGCGGTTCTAACCAGGGAGGTCTTGCCTAGTTTCGGCCCTCCGATTACCGCCAGAGACTCGCCTCGCTCGATGCGCCTACGCATGTTCCTGGCGAGCTGTTGGCGACCGATGAACGCGTCCCCGGTGGCGGGGCAGAGAGTGAACGGTGTGATGAACATAACTCATTCTACCACAGTAAAATCAGAGAGGAAGTAATGGGCGCTACTACAAACGGTTTCGGGTCGTTTTCATCCCTCTTGAAAATCAGAACCTTTGTTTTTCAATCGGTTTCAAATCCGAGTAAAATAAAAATATTTTTCCGCAGGCGTCAGTTGCAAAAGTCGGGCTAACATCATGATGCCATTCACACAGACAACCCTGTATTTCACATGTTATAATGCGGCTGCGTACAGAAAAGGAAGAGGCCTTTCTTTCGTTAGGGCACCTCTAAAAACCGACTGCGCGACCCCGCAGTCGGCGTCCCGACCAACGGCTGCGTTGCGCGGTGCTCGGAATCCTCATGTATACTGACTGCATACATTGCGGTTCCTCCGCGTAGTAGCCCTTGCATTCGGGCCGCTCGTGACGGCTTTTAGGCCCGTTAAGGGGATGCTGCGTTGGGGGGCTTTTCCCTATTCCTCAATAAAGTACCGATGTCAAATCCATTTGTAGAAAAAAAATGGCAAACCAATATGGGCAAGGTCGCCTTTGCAAAGGCGTTTCCGGGCCGTTTAGTCGAATGGGAATCGGCAATAGGAAAAACAATTGAAAAGGTCGTCTCTTTTGAAACGGGCCAGATGGGGATGGTCATTTTCTCGGACGGCACATTCATTGCCACCCCCTCCCCAAATCCGCAACCTGCCGATTTAATCCGACTGCTTTTTTTGGCCAGACCCGATCTTATTCGATTTTGGAAAGAGGCCTTTGACCAACTCGATCAATGGGTTGCCATGGATCGTGAGATGCAAAAAAAGGCGCGACTACAAAATATTATCGGGGCCATTCAAAATAATCTGCCCCAGATCCCGGAATTAAAAGAGGCGTTAGAAGAGGTACTGAAAAACATCCCGGCGAATCGGAGCGGCTCGTAGGGAAAAATGGCCTCACGCAAACCTTTCGCATTTGATTTTCATTCCGCTTTAGATGTAGGCTACCGAAACTTCAGAACCACCCCAAAAACCAATAAGGAGACATACAATGGATCCCGATTCAATCACCTCTGTACTAAATGAACGACGATTATTCAAACCCAATCAAGATTTTTCTTCGCAGGCCGCAATCAAAAGCCGCGCCGAATATGACCGCCTTTGTAAAAAGGCCGATAAAAACCCAGAAGGCTTTTGGGCAGAATTGGCCAAAGAACTCACTTGGGCAAAACCGTGGAAGAAAGTCCTCTCGTGGAAATTGCCTGACGCAAAATGGTTTGTCGGCGGAAAAATCAATGTCTCAACAAACTGTCTGGATCGGCACCTTGATACCTTCCGAAAAAACAAAGCCGCTATTATCTGGGAAGGAGAGCCGGGCGATTCCCGCACACTCACCTACCACGATCTGCATCGTGAGGTTTGCAAATTCGCCAATGTCTTAAAGGGACAAGGCATCGTCAAAGGGGATCGCGTTGCAATCTATCTTCCCATGATTCCAGAATTGCCCATCGCAATGCTCGCTTGTGCCCGAATCGGCGCAACCCACTCCGTCATCTTTGGCGGCTTTTCCGCATCGGCATTGAAAGATCGAATCAACGACGCAGGGTCTAAATTAGTCGTGACCGCCGATGGCGGATTCCGAAAAGGAGCCGTCGTTACACTAAAAGAAAAGGTAGACGAAGCGTTGAAAGAAACCCCGTCCGTTTGCGCAACCGTTGTCGTGAAGCGAACGAACACCGAGGTGATCATGAAAGAAGGCCGTGACTTCTGGTGGCACGATCTGATGAAAGGCGCGTCCGACAAATGTCCTCCTGCGGCATTGGATTCCGAACATCCACTTTTCACGCTCTATACCAGCGGCACCACCGGCAAGCCCAAAGGGGTCGTTCATTCCACCGGCGGCTATTTGCTCGGCGCAATGATGACCGCGCGTTGGATTTTTGATCTCAAAGAGACCGACACCTATTGGTGCACTGCCGACATCGGCTGGGTCACCGGCCATTCTTATATGCTCTATGGCATTCTCGCCAATGGCGTGACCAGCGTGATGTATGAAGGCGTTCCGACCTATCCACAGCCGGATCGTCTTTGGGAGATTATCGAAAAGCATCACATCAATATTTTCTATACCGCACCGACCGCGATTCGCGCGTTGATCAAACTCGGAAAGGAATGGCCGTTGCGTCACGATCTTTCTTCGTTACGACTACTCGGAACGGTGGGAGAACCGATCAATCCAGAGGCGTGGATGTGGTATCACGAGGTGATTGGGAAAAAGAAATGTCCGATTGTGGATACCTGGTGGCAGACCGAGACCGGCTCGATTATGATCTCTCCGTTGCCGGGGGCCATTGCCACAAAACCGGGGTCAGCGACGCTTCCGTTTCCGGGCATATCGGCCGATGTGGTGGATCGAAATGGAAAATCGGTACCCGCCAATACCGGCGGCTATCTCGTGATTAAAAAGCCGTGGCCCTCCATGCTGCGCGGCGTTTGGGGCGATCCAGAACGATACAAAAAGCAATACTGGTCTGACATTCCGGGATTTTATTTCACGGGCGATGGCGCGCGGCGCGACAAGGACGGCTATTTTTGGATCATGGGACGCGTGGATGATGTGATCAATGTCGCAGGACACCGCTTGGGCACAATGGAAATCGAGTCGGCCTTGGTCTCCCACAAAACCGTTGCGGAGGCGGCTGTCGTTGGCCGTCCGGACGAGATCAAGGGAACAGGGATTGTCGCTTTTGTCACGCTGGAGTTGGGAAATGATCCGTCCGACAAATTAAAAGATGCGTTAAAAGCCCATGTGTCCAAGGAGATTGGACAGATTGCGCGTCCCGATGAGATTCGGTTTGCCGAGAATCTTCCGAAGACGCGAAGTGGTAAGATCATGCGAAGGCTTTTGCGGGATATTGCCGCGGGACGCGAAACGGCTGGGGATACGACGACACTGGAAGATTACACGGTACTGGCAAAACTCCGCCAAGACGAAGACTAGCCCGCCGACGGGCGGGGGCGAGGACGACTGCTCCGCAGTCCATGCCAACTTCTTGCAGGCGTCGAAGATTTCGCGCTAACAATCGCATAAACTCGGACAGTCGCAAAGCTCGCGCCTAGCCCGCGGATCAATGGCAAAAATGGGGTCTTGCAATAATGATATTGGACATCATCGGGGCGGGACATATAGAATAAAGCATCGCTTTGGAGAACGCTATGGATTTCACTTTAGAATTTGAGCAGGAGGTAGATGGCCGATGGTTAGCAGAAGTTCCTGAACTTCCGGGTGTCCTTGCCTATGGGGCGACTCGTGACGAAGCCCTGTCGAAGGCTGAGGTGCTTGCTCTTCGAGTCATTGCTGATCGCCTCGAACACAGTGAGAGTCCGCCGCAGGCAATTAGAATCGCGCTTGCTGTTGCATGAGTAACTGGTCTTCCGCAAAGGCCAAACACGTGCTTGCGGCTATTCTCCGAATAGGTTGGCGTATTAAGCGTCAGAGTGGCTCCCACAAGACACTTTCACGCGACGGCTGTCCAGATCTCATTTTTGCGTTCCATGACGGTGACGAGATTGGCCCAAAGATGCTATCTCGCATTGCAAAAGGATCAGGCCTTCGCCCAGAAGACTTATAGCCAGTAATCCCCAAAAAATGCTGAACACGGACGCGCACAGGATGCGCTGCCCCGCTGGTCGCTGTCCCCCTTGTAACCGTATTGTCTTTCACAGCGACCAACGGGAAGCTGTCACTCTCCGCCGGGGGGCGCACCCCCCATCTGCACACGAATCAACGAAACGGTTTTCTCGGTCGCTCCTTGATTTTCACCCACAATCTTTCTCGCATTCTCTCCCAATTGAGAAGCCAACGCCTTCTCAGACAGAACGCGATCCATCTCCGAAATCAACGCTTCGGGTGAGCCAACAACAATGGCCGCCTTCTCTCGCAAAAAACGCTCTGATATTTCTAAAAAATTTTCCATGTGCGGACCAAATAAAATCGGCTTTGAAAAAAAAGCCGGCTCCAATATGTTGTGACCGCCACACGGAACAAGTGATCCGCCGACAAAGACAACACGCGCAAACGAAAAAGTGGCCGCCAACTCTCCCAAAGAATCCAAGAGAATGACCTGACAAGCCCCCTGAAGATTGCTCCGACGCGCAAACGAAAAACCGCTCTTTTTGATGAGCGACAGGACCTCGTCAAATCGCTCCGGGTGCCTGGGCGCAATCAACAAACGCAAACTTGGATGTCGCACGATCAGTTTGCGATAGGCATCCAATATCATCATCTCTTCAGAGGGCATCGTCGAAGCGGCAATCCACAATGGATCGGATGCACTCAGTATCGCAGAGAGTTTTGGATCAAGCGTCACGGGCAAAAAGGGCATGTCATACTTGAAATTGCCCATGACCAATACCTTTTTTGGATCGGCCCCCAATGCAATCACCCGCTGCCGATCTACATCGGTTTGCATACCAATCACCGTATACCGATTTAATACCCGTTTCAAAAGACCTCGAATCCATAAATAACGCGGATACGATTGATCTGAAATCCTTCCGTTAACCCAAAGAACCGGAATGTTTCGAAGCCGACATGCACGTAAAAAATGAGGCCAAATCTCAGTCTCAGCAATGACAATCATTCGCGGATTGACGCAATTTAAAAAACGATTCACACAAAAACCAATATCAAAAGGAAAAAAAAGAAGGGCATCGGTCTGATAATCGGGGCTCCTGACCACTTGCTGCCCCGTCGGCGTAATCGTGGACAAGACAATCGGTTCGTCTGGGAATTCCTGCCGAATCCGAGAAATCAGCCGTTTCACCGACAAGACCTCTCCGACGGAAACAGCATGAATCCAAATCGGTCGGCGCATCTTGGGAAAAATAAAAAAACCCATTCGACTGCGAATGGACGCAAAGTGAGATCGGCGCGTCCGAGAAAAAATCAGAAAGAGAAAAAAAAGAATGGCCTGAATGAGAGAATAGAAAAAATAGATTAACCGCTTATCCATGATCTGTGCCCCCCTCCGAAAAAGGCAAGACAGGCGGCATCGTTTGCACGCGACTATATTCTAAAAAACGATCAATCGTTCCAATCAAATGTGCCTTGATCTGCTCAACCTCGGTCGGGACGATAATCTTCCCGCCATTGATCTGCGTAACATAAAATACATCTACAATTTGATTGAGCTCCGTTGTTATTTTCGCGGTATGCACCGATAAGGACGCTTCACAAATTGCCTTGGCAATAAAATACAAAAGCCCCTGACGATCGTCCGCGAAAACTTCCAATATGGTAAACGTCTCCGAACTTAAATTGTCAATGACCACCTGTGTGGGAACCCGCCTGATCGTCGCGACACGCGGCCTTCTTCGTCCATGGATCAAGAGCGCTTCCACTTGGACATGCCCTAAAAGGACATCCGAAATTGCGCGGCTGACATCTTCAATCCGTTCTGGATTCGGCCCCACTGCGTAATCACGATCTTCCACCCAGAAGGTATCCACAACGACCTGATTCTCCCACGTTATAATTGTGGCTCCCAAAATTTGAAGTCCCTTCGCGGCCATAACCCCGCTAATTTTTGAAAAAATCGCTTCCGTTTGCGTCTCCATTGCGTAGACCGTATACGCTGTCATCTTATGGGAGGCATCCTGCTCTCCCGTCACCCGAACGCTTTCGGAAGAGAGTGCATAGACAGCCTCCAAATGTTCCAACATCTTTTCATAAGAGACCGAAAGATAAAATCGCGCGGGAATAAAATCAAGTTGGTCTTTCACCCATTGCCGATCGCTAACACGACTTTCCAATAATAGGGCCTCTTTTATTTTCAGGACGCGCATTTTCGGATCGGAACCTATCGCGTATTCTCCGGTGAGCATCAGCCGCGTCTTTTCAAAAAGTTCCCATAAAAGTGCTCTTTTCCAATCGGTGAGCACCTCCACCCCAACCGCCGCAACATCGGAAAGGGTCAGAATATAAAGCATCTTCAGCGTTTGTGCGGTTCCCACCGTATTCACAAATGGAATAATCGTTTCTGGATCGGAAAGATCACGCCGAAAGGCCAGATGGGTCATCAACAGATGCTGCTTTACCAAAAAAAGTAGAAGACTTTTTTCTTCTGTTTTTAATCCCAGATAATCGGCAGTCACGCTCGCGATATAAACGCCCACCTCCGAATGATCTCCCTCCTGTCCCTTTCCAATATCGTGCAGCAGCAAGGCCAAATGCAGGATTTCTTTTTGTTGAATTTCACGATAGACCTCCCCTTCGCGCGTGTTGGAATCCAATAATTGTTCCGCGGCTTCCACCGCGCGAAACGAATGCTCATCTACGGTATATTGATGATAGGCATTAAACTGCATCAGTGCACGCGCCTTGCTAAAGGCGGGAATAATCTGTTCAAGCAGTCGCAAACGGTGCATCTCGCGCAAAATCGCCGTCACTTGCCCCGCCCTCCCTAAAATCGCAAGAAAAATGGCGGGTGCATCCGATTTTTCCGGCAGGCCGATTTTTGATGGCGCAGAAAGGGAAAACGGTTTTTCCATCTCTCCCTTAATTTGCGTCCGTGTTTCAGAAGAAAGTTTCAAATGATGAATTTGTGCCAGATGAAATAGTTTTAATAAGGCAGCAAGATCAGAAAGCACAGCTGCCTCCCGAATCGAAATCTCACCTTCCGTCCATTGAAAATCTCCCTCCACAATGGGACGCTTGAAAAAATGCTTCAAGGAAGACCCGAAAGGCTTAGGCGTCATTTGTTCAAGAATCGGCAGCGTGATATCACGAATGGCTGTTGTGTGGTCATAATATTTTGACATGAATTGCTCAACACCAAGACGATAGGGCTTGTCGCAAAATTGGTAGCGCAAAGCCAGCCGAATTTGTTCATCAAACGTCAAAACATCCTGACTCTGATTTGCGCCAAAATGAAGATCATTTCTAATCTGCCAAAGAAAATCTTGCGCACTCGCAAGGCTCTTGGAATCTGCATCGCTCAAAAAGTGAGACGCTGAAAGTTTTTTGAATGAAGCACTTTGATGCCAACAACTCAATAGCCATCGAATCAGATGAATGTCCCGCAAGCCCCCCGGACTATATTTTACATTGGGCTCCAAAAGATAAACCGTTGTTCCGTATTTGCCGCACTCTTCCTGTCGTTCCTTGATTTTTGAAACGATGTAAGATTTTGTCGACCAAAAAAGGGCAATCGAATAATGAAATCGAAAGGAAAAGCGCTTAAAAAGGGCACCACTCCCCGTAATCAATCGGTGCTCTAGCAATGACGTTCGAACGATTGGGTCCGATTGAGAAAGGGCCAGACAGTCGTCTATCGTTCGCATCGAATGCCCCACAGAAAAGCCAATATCCCATAGACGATGCAAGATCACTTTAGACGCCTCTTGTGCAGCCACCTGACAAGAAGGCTTATATAAAAACATGATGTCTAAATCGGAGTAGGGAGAAAGCTCGGATCGGCCATATCCGGCTAACGCGACAATGGCCAATCCCTCTAAAATCTGTGAGCGATCAGAAGAAGAGGCGGCGTTTAATTGCGCCTGATAGAGCGCTTCAACGATCTCATCGGCGAGCCGGGTGAGGGATTCGAATGTCGGACGCGGACTAAAAACGGATAACGTTGCGTCCAAAATCCCGTTTTCCAAACGGGATTTAATTTCGAGAAGTTTTTTCTCTCGAACTGCTTTTAAGGTGTTGGTGGGTTGATCCGCCACAAAGGATCGCCCTTATAATGCGGCGTCGCCTGTTTCGCCGGTGCGAATTCGGATCGCTTCGGAAACATCACTGACAAATATTTTTCCGTCACCGATGGAACCCGTCGCCGATTTGGAGAGAATGGTTTGAATCGTCTTTTCAATAAGCGCATCTGCCACAACGGTTTCTATTTTAATCTTTGGAATAAACTCCACCTTGTATTCGGCACCACGATACGCTTCCTTATGACCCTTTTGACGTCCAAAACCTTTCACTTCTGTCACAGTCATTCCAGAAACCCCAATCGCAATCAATGCTTCTCGAACGTCATCCAACTTGAACGGCTTAATGATGGCTTCTATCTTTTTCATTAATTACCCTTATCTCTGTCCCTCAATCGAGTCTTGATACCCGCGCACGCCCATTTCTGGAATATCCAACCCTTCAATTTCCATTTCAGCAGAAACCCGATTTCCAACGAGCTTATCTAAGACCTTAAAGAAGAGATACGAGATGGAGAAGATAAATGTGAAGCACACAAAAATCTCAATGATCTGCGCAATCAACTGTCCGGAATCGCCATAAAAAAGTCCGGTCACAGGCCCCTTCACGCCGTTCCATCCGTCACCATAAGTGCCATCAGCAAACAGCCCCAAAGAAAGAATGCCCCATGCCCCGCCAACGCCATGAACGGAGATGGCCCCGACCGGATCGTCAATCTTCAATGTTTGATCTATGAAGAACACACTCCAAATAATCAGGAGACTGGCAATTGCGCCAATGATAACGGATACGATTGGCGTGACAAAAGCACAAGGCGCGGTAATCGCAACCAGCCCAGCCAACATCCCATTAACCATCATCGAAGGATCCGGTTTGCCATACTTGACCCACATATAAATCATCGCAACAAACGTACCGGAGGCGGAGGCCAACATGGTATTCACGGCCACGATACCAATTCTTAAGTCAGTGCCCGCCAGTGTGCTTCCCGCGTTAAAACCAAACCAGCCAAAGCCCAAAACAAGCGTTCCAGCAACCGCCATCGGAATATTATGGCCCGGAATCGCATTCACCGTTCCATCTTTTCCATATTTGCCGATGCGTGCCCCCAAGACAATCGCCCCGGCTAAAGCGGTCCAACCACCCACCATGTGAACGACACCAGAACCGGCAAAATCAACTACGCCATGTCCTAACCCAAAGTTAACACCCAAATCAGCCAACCATCCGCCGCCCCAAACCCAGTTTCCATGGATCGGATAAGAGATCATCGAGATAAAGAAAGAAAAAATAACAAAAGAAATAAAGCGCCATCGTTCGGCCATCGCACCGGTGGGAATCGTTGCCGCCGTATCCATAAAAACCATTTGGAAAAGAAAAAGCGTGACCACTGTCACATCGTACGCGGTTCCCGATAGGAAAAAGCCTTTCATCCCAATGATGTCAAATGCCTTTCCAAATAGATTGATCGTCACTTCATGATCGAGGAGATTTTGCCCCCCTAAAGGAAGAATCGCACCAAACCCGCCAAACATAAAAGCAAAACCGCAAATCCAAAAACCAAGCATCCCAAACGCGTAGACTGCGAAATTCATCACCATCGTATGGGCCACATTTTTGGCCCTGGTAAAACCGGTCTCCACCATTGCAAAGCCACATTGCATAAACATGACTAAAAAACCAGCCAATAATACCCAAACAAAATTAATCGAGATTTTATTATGTCCAGCGACCGCGGCAACTTCTTCAACCGTCGGTTTCCCGGCGGAAGCAGCAGGAACATCGGAAAGACCACCGGTATTCGCACCAGAAGGATCAGGTATTGTATCTGCAACAGAAACCGGATTGGGGGCAGGCGCCTCCAGAGCAGTAGGAGCGACCGACTCTTGTGCCTTGACTGAAAAATTAAAAAGGGGAGAAAAAAGAAAAAAGGAAATAAACGAGATAAAAAGAAACGGCTTTATCAATAAACGCATGGGTTGATTTTTTCTTATATGGATGCGATCACCGGCTTGCCAAGACAAACCGGTGATCATCCATCTGTATGGAAGATTAGAAGTTGTAGATCAACTCGCCACTGACCGTCTCGGAGGACTTATCACCGGCAATGTTATCCCACTCATCCTTGCGATATTCCGCACGCACCGTCACAGGAGCGGAAGACATCTTGTACGTCGGCGCAATGGTCACATTCCACGCGTTCTTTGGTGCCATCGTGGAATTGTCATATCCAAGCCACTCATAGCGCGCGCCAATGGAAAACTGGCCGTAGAACGCGTAAACAGGCTGAATACTATACCCAGTCCATCTCTCATTATTTACGTTATTTTTATCCACTTCACCCACATTATATTGGAAATTGACCGCAACCGGTCCAAGATTTGAAACCCCGGTCAGATCCAGCGTATTGGTCCTATCGTAAGACCCCGTGGTTTCTTTTCCCGTGTAATAGGAAACGCCAAAAGCAAGAGGACTGCCTAGGTTTAGACCCACCTTTCCAAACCACATCTTATCCCGATTGTTATCTACATCATTGGTCGTCGTACCAATGCCCATGCCATTGACCCCACCGAGGGTCAGTGACACCTTCCCAAACTGATGATCCATCTTCAACCCCGTCAAAGACGCTGGCTTACGGTTGAATAAATAACCGCGTGAAATCGTCGGATTTTTCACAGACTCGGCACCCTCAATTCCATGAATCGCCGAAAACTTCCCCGCTGTTAAAGAACAATTTTCGTGGGTACTCAATGTCAGGTAACCCTCTTGAATATTATTCCATCCAATATTCGCATCGTCGGACCCAAAATCCAATCCAACATGAAAGCCGGCCTTCCCTGATGACCCATCCACATTCAAGTGCGCCGTATTGAGTAAAAATGTGTTGTCATCCGCGTCAAACGACCGCCAAAAATTATCGGAAGTATTCCCATAAGGCTGCTGATCATCACTGATCTTTATATTGAGCGATGTATCAATATAACCAGAGAGTTTTGGCCCCTCTGCAAAGGCCAATTGTGCCGACAAAAGGCCAACGCTAACAATACCCAATCCGATTTTAGTTAATTTCATTCGACTCCTCCTTATGTTATATTAAAAGGGCAAAAGCCCATCCGTGGCCTCATAGAGACAGCCGCCGCTTGTTGTAATAAAAGGTTCTCTATTTTCATTTCTTTTTCGTAATCCATCCGATTTAGAACGCGTAAATCAATTCTGTACTGACTGTATCGGACTCCATCGCCGTGCCGCCCGAAGCGTTCTTCCAACGATCCTTACGCAACTCCGCACGCAAAGTAACGGGAGCCGATGAAAACTTCCACGTCGGCGCCAGCGTTAAATTGTAGGCCTCCTGACCAACTGCCACCGGGATCCCGCTCTTGAAACCGCTTACCCCATCTTTATCTTTGAACCACTCGTACCGGGCACCAATAGAAAAGTTCTCACCGAAAGAGTAGACTGGCTCAAGGGCATATCCCGACCACTTCGACTCCACCGTTGCATTATTGTCCTGGGTTCCCTCATTATATTGAAAGTTGACGGCAACAGGCCCCCATTGAGAAACGCCAGTCACATCCAGCATCTCTTTATCACCGATACTTCCGGGATCCCCTTTCAAGTCATAGTAGGCAAGCCCCAATGAAAGCGGTTTTCCGAAGTTAAATCCAATACCGCCCAACAACGCTTTCTTTCGATTCGTATCAACATCCACGCCCCAGCCATTGGCCGCCCCTAAAGTGAAATTCACCATCTTCCCCAACTTATGCTCAACCTTTACCCCGGTTAAAGAGGCCGGCTTTGCATAAATATAGAGATACCCGCGAGAGATTGTTGGGTTTTGTCCCGCATTGGCAACTTCAATTCCATGCAACGCGCCAAACTTTCCGGCTGTAAGTGCCCCTGCACCCCCCTTCACCTTAATATATGCCTTTTGAATCATCTCAGACGCCGAAGCGGGTTGATCGTTTCCAAAATCCAACTCCACATGAGAGACCGCTTTCCCTGATTCCGCATGAATATGAAAATGAGCGGTATTGAGCAAAAATGTATTTGCTGGTTTATCAAATTTTCGTCCAAAGTTCGTCATCTTTGATTTGCTCTCGCCGATCCTCGCATTGAATGTCGTATCCAGAAAGCCCGATACTTTTGGTCCATCGGCCATTGCGACCTGCACAGTCAAAAGCCCAATACTAATAATACCCAATCCAATCTTTGCAAATTTCATCCAAGACCTCCTTACGTTAAAGTGAAGAGAGAGCAAGCCCTCCCGTTCGCAGGGGACGCTCCCCGACATTTCGTTTAACCCGCAAAGCATTAAACCGCGCAAAACTACACAAAATAAAATAATATGTCAAGGATTTTGAAAAAATGGTAGTGGGTGAATTTGAAAAGTGATCTGTCGTTCCTGCATGTTTCTGGCAGGAATCTCTTATTATAAAACCATAGATTCCCACCTAAAAATTGCGGGAATGACATGTTTATATGAAATTTACTCACTACCGAAAAAATTATTTGTGAGCATATAGAGTGACATTGGCATTACGTCCACTATTTCTTGACGATTGTTTCCTATTTATGCCAGCATCCGTTTATGGATCAACAAAAAACAAAAAAGATTGCGTTCTTGGGCGCAGGGAATATGTCCGAGGCCATTATTAAAGGCATCTTAACCGCAGCACTTTTCCCAGCAAAAGACATCATCGCCGCTGATATTTCGAATGAACGCCTTTTGATATTGGCAGAACGATATGCTATTCAATCGGCCCGTTCTAATCAGGAAGCTGCTCAAATGGGCAATATCATTATCATCGGGGTCAAGCCATCTATCGTGGAACCTCTGCTTGACCAAGTCGGTCCATTCCTAAAAGGGAAGCTCGTTATTTCCGTTGCCGCGGGGGTTCCCATTCTGCGTCTGATGGAAAAATTGAATTCGTCCGCATCGGTCATTCGTGTGATGCCAAATGCGGCCGCATTGGTGTTGGCCGGGGCAGCGGTGCTCTCCCTGGGCGATAATGTCACTCCCGCGCAATTAGAAGATGCCCGTTCTATTTTTGGGGCGATTGGGAAAACTTGGGTTTTAGAGGAATCGTTACTTGATGCAGTGACTGGACTTTCTGGCAGCGGCCCGGCCTTTGTAATGGTAATGATTGAGGCGATGGCACAAGGTGGCGTGCAATGCGGTCTTCCCAACGAGACGGCCTTGGCGTTGGCCACGCAGACGGTTTTTGGCGCGGGCAAATGGCTATTAGAAAGTCAGGAACATCCGGCGCGGCTAAAAGATTTTGTTGCCTCTCCCGGTGGCACGACCATTGCCGGACTCTCTCAATTAGAAACGCATGGTGTTCGCAGCGCGTTTATTGCCGCAGTGGAAGCCGCGACAAAGCGTTCGAAAGAATTGGGTCTTAAGAAACAGTAAAATATTATCCGTTCCGATACGACCGTATCTGATCTGTTCTCATTTTGTTTTATTTTTAGAATAAAATCATCTTCGTTTTTCTCTCTCATAAAAAAATCTAAAATAAATTATTCCATCATCAATAAATGAGATTACGCGTTTAATTTTCATAAAGATTGGTGTGTTCATAAAGTTGACATGATTTTTGCTGTAGTTATCGTGCAGTGCTGGTTAATGATGGTTGCAGTTCTCTTTACATAAAGAAAGGAAATAAAAATGAAATGTTTAAATCCTACAAAACAAACGATTGATTTCTCTAACCAACGACGTTGAATCAATGGGTGCTCAAATTAGGAAAATGAAACTATCCGGGAATCAAATCGGCCAATATCTTAATCTGGCCAACCGGCAATCACCCAAGGCCGCTTATCACTATACGCGTGGACTGCTCGCGACTCAAAAAACAAAAAAACAATTTATTACCGAAGGAAAACAACTTTTTGATGAGACCGTAAAGATGGTACCCGCTTCCAGAAAAAAAGTATTTAGCGCGATCATTGAAGGAACAGGAAGGGCAGGTTCCTTATTCGTGATACAAAACATGTCCGGCCTGAAAAAGAAAAATGTGCGTGCCTGTATGAAAGACCTGCTCGACTCCGGCGGCACGGTCAATGATGTTGCTGTTTGGTTACAACTTGCCGGAAAAGTGCTACGAAAACATAATGTCAAACCTTCGGATACGGCCGAAATATTAGTGGACGCGCTTGGCGATGCCGCAGAGTGGGTTGTCGACACGATAGAAGACGGCGTGGATGCCATTTTAGAATCCATTGATGCCATCATTGATGCCATTACCACTGCTGGCGCCGCGATTGTGGATCTGTTTGAAGAAGTTGTTTCTTGGACCGCAGAGCAAATAGGTAATTTGTTGGCTGCGTTAAAAGAGGCCGGAACCGCATTAATTGAATTTGTAGGAGCCGTGTTTGACTGGACATACAACGCGGTTTCAACATTTATTGAGGCGGCTTTTGCC
The DNA here is from genome assembly GCA_038059935.1 of Nitrospirota bacterium. Taxonomy (GTDB): domain Bacteria; phylum Nitrospirota; class Nitrospiria; order SBBL01; family SBBA01; genus JACPZM01. Next base: position 38,055 of record JBBTIN010000043.1, on the reverse strand, counting down.
GTCGGTTTTGCGATTGCCGAACTTTTGGAAACCGTGGTCTCCGAATCCTACTGGGTATTCCGAAGATTCATAAACGGAATTATTAGAAATCTTGGACCGATTGGTGACGTGTTAGATTTTATATTGACACAGGTGGAGAACGCGACCAGTGAATTATGGAGAAGAACATTGCAGACCCTTCGTTATGCCAAAGCAAGTTTGTTGGAAGTCTTAGACTGGATGGCCAAACAAACAGACATGGTGTTTGAGGCCATTGTGCGGGCATGGGAGGAGATCGGAGAGGATTTAATTACGCTCTATGAGTGGGCGCTCACTGCTGGAGCTGCTGTCTGGAAAGTGATTGGAGAGGTGACTGTCACCATCGGCAATTCCATTTATTATGTGTATAATTTTTTAACGACAAGCGGTGTTCAGTTTATTTTTGATTTTACGCGAGGACTATTGGATGCGGGAATGGCCATTGCGGGAATTATTGGGTGGGCGATAGACCAGACGATTGAAATATGCGGAGAGATTATTCGGGCCGCGCTCGATGTCGGGGCAACCATTGGGCAAATGCTGGTTGAGGTGGTTACAAACCCGGCAAATGCGCTCAATACATTTTTACAAGGTTTACAGGAAATCGGGCAGACTCTTGATGATTTATTTGAAGCCGTAATTATTGAGACGGCCGAAGAATTTCTGGATGAAGTCATCGAAGCGGCGTTGGAAATTGGACAAGCCGTGTTGGATATTCTTGAGGCGGTGTTGCGCGTTAGTGCCGCTGCGCTTGCCAACGTGATTGCCGCCTTATTCAATTTGTTAGGCTCTTTCCGATCCCTGCGTTCCGAAGAGATTGCCGATGCCCAAACGGTTTTTGGAAACAGCCTTGATTATGATTTAATTTTCCTTTCAACCGAAGATCCACTGAATGAAATTATTTTTGGCATACAGGACTTCTTTACAGGCAACCCCACTTCAAGGGCGTTTGTCACCTCCAACTTGATCAACTTTGATATGGATGATGGCGACATTGATCGGCCCACGCTAATCCATGAGCTGACCCATGTCTGGCAGAGCAGGGAAATCGGCGGTATCTATATGGCGGAAGCGATTATGGCACAGGTCGCAGGGAGTGGATATAATTATGGATACAATTCTGGAAATGTCAACACAACAAATTCACTGAATATTCAAGACCGGCATGATGGAAGCGTTAACAATTATACAGCCTTAGGTTCTATAATGGGTGAGGGTGGTGACGCGGCACTCATTGCACAAAACGAAAATTTTGATGCCTTTAATCCTGAACAACAAGGACAAATCATGATGCATTGGTTCGTGAGGACACAACTGGTCATCACGGATCAAGCTGGAGTTACGGTAACGCCCGATGCAACGGCATGGGACCCTTACCAACAGGTCGTATTTAACGCCTAGAGGCCATTGCTGATGGTGGTGGTTGTTTCCACACAAGTCATCAAAGATAAAATTGGGGAGACGCTCTCTCCCCATATTTCTTTTGATCAATGGCTGATCGTCAAAACAATCCCGACTGAAAAGAAAAAAATAATTGCTCTGCTTCAGAAAAATAAATGCGAAACAAAAAAAGGAAGATTGATTTTTTTTGTAAACAGGAAACAGAGGAATCCTTCCGAGTTCCCCGGCCTGTTTATTGATCACTGGCTTCTTTCTCTCGTTTTTTACAAAAATGATCATGAACTTTTTAACTGGCATCGTGCGTTGAATGATTATTCAAACAGTCCGTCCAAAAAAGTTTTTATCCTCGGAATGATGAAGCCGCTTTATATGAGATGGGCCAATCAATTCTACGCCTGTTTCAAAAAAGAAAAATGTCTCGGCAAAGAGACGTTCAAATATCTGCCCGATACCACGACGAATACCGAGTTGGCGCAGAAGCTAAGCAAGGGATGCGCGTTGGCCATTTATGTGGGGCATGGAAGAAGTCGCGGATGGTCTGGATACAGGGGATTTCGTTTTCATCATATGGAGGAAACAGAACAAAGTCATCCGGTCGGCGTTCTTTTTTCGTTTTCATGCAGTGGCCTTAAAGCCGACAAAAAAGATTCAATCCCTTTTGGATTACAATGGACAACCTCTGGTCGGGCATGTACCAGCATTGCCGCGTGTGAATCGCTTCAAATCAAGCCACTGGAAATCATTGCAAACGCATTGATGGAAAGTGTCTCAATGCGCGGGTGCTTCAGGGTGGATCAATTGTTATTTAGCATGAATGACAAAATTAAAAAAATAAGTAACCCGGATGTCACTTTGAACTGGCAACGCTTTAGATTGATAGGCAATCCATTCCAGCGACTCAAGCGCACCTGAAATCGTCCTAATAGTTTGGTCACGCAGTCGGTTGTTAGATGCCCCCACATATTATCTGTTTTGATACGATCGTATCTTATCTGTTCTAGTTTGTATTTTTTATCTTCTAATTTGATTTTGTTTTAGAATAAAATCGTCTTCGTTTTTCTCTCTCATAAAAAAATAAAATAAATTATTCCCTTATCAATAAATGGGATTACGCGTTTTATTCTTATAAAAATTGGTGTGTTCTTCAAGTTGGCATGATTTTCGCTATATATATTCGTATATCGGCGAGATGGTCTTGCCGATATAAATAGGAGGGAGCGATCATGTCGGATCATAGCCCAATTTTGTGTCCAAGTTCGCGGTGTCAGAAGGGTGCCATTTTGCTTGGTATGGTTCAGGCGGATGGAGCAGTTTCTTTCATTAGCGATAAAGTCATTATCAACGAAGAATTTGTGCAGATTGCCCATGAGGGGCGAACACCGGAAAAACGGTTTCGCTTTGGAGGCCCCTGCGTTGAGGGATCCTGTAAACAATGGACAGGAAGTCGGTGTGGCGTTATTGACCAGGTCATCGAGTCTGTTGACGCCGGCAAACATCTTCCAGACTGTTCGATTCGAACGCAGTGTCGTTGGTATGCGCAAAATGGGGAATCCGCTTGTTTCGTCTGTCCCTTTGTCGTCACCGACTTAATGGTGGGTGAACAAACAACAGGAAAGGAAAATCATCATGCTGAAAAATGAGAAAAAAATAGCGGGAAGCCGCTTTGTCGTTGACTTTGGTAACATTAAGTTATCAAAGGAAGTTGAGAAAAGAATTGATTTAGAAATTCGGTCGGTCGTGTTACGGGAAGTTGCCAAGATTGACTTGGAAGGGGATTTGAGCCTCCGCTTACCCGGAAAATTTCAGAAACCTTGGCCATGGTGGCCGGGAACCATGGGAATTATTATTTTCAATCCCAAATTGCCTCTCGACACGGGGGAACTCCCTGGATCAGAAAAATAGAAAGAGGCACTTCCCGCCCGTTGACAATCTCGTGAATGAGGCGTACACACTGTCTCATCAGTGCCCCTTTAAGGGATCAGTAGACGTCGCAAAAAACGTCTCATTCACGAGACCCACTGATTATAAAGAAGGAGTTTGAAAATGACAGAATTAAATAAAAACCTTGTAAGCACAACCTTTAACTTTAACGCGGCAACAACGCTTTTTGATTGGACCAATGCATACGCCTGCGCGATGGCATCCCATCTGGCCTATTGCGATGAAAACAAAATTGCAGCCCAAATCAAAGGGGTCTGGGGTATCGAGCAGTTCCAGTTCATCGAAAACAAAGAGACACAGGCGTTTGTAATGAGCACCGATAAACTGGTGTTGGTCGCGTTTCGCGGAACAGAGTCCAATAAAATCAAGGATTGGGTAACCGATCTAAAAATGAAATTGATCGCCGGCCCTTTTAATGGCAAAGTGCATCATGGATTTAACAGTGGGATTGATCTTGTATGGGCGCAAGTGAAAGAAACAATTTCTAAGTTAGGTTTTCCAGAAAAGTCGTTATGGTTTACGGGACATAGTCTAGGTGCCGCGTTGGCCGCGTTGGCCGCCGCAAGAGTGAGAGCGGAAAATCTTCCCGTTCAAGGCCTTTACACTTTTGGACAACCGCGTACAGGCGATTCGACTTTTGCAAAAAATTTCGATATTGAAATGAATGGAAAAGCATTTCGGTTTGTGAATAATAACGACATCGTTCCAAGGATTCCCCCGGCACTACCCTTTCGGTATCATCACTTGGGAGTGCTTCGTTATTTTGACGTATTAGGAAATTACAAATCAAAAATGGGATTTTTTAATACCTTCATGGATCATGTATTGGGGCGGATCGCTGATTTTGGCGATTTGGGAACCGATGGGGTCAAGGATCATAGCATGGAAAATTATCTTCGGCTTGTGAAAGCACAGACCGATCAAAAAAAAGATTAAGTGTGCCTTATTGGAGGAAATTCAGTAAGGTCGGTTGCTGTAATATTCGGGCAAAAACAGATTGGCTGGCGGTTAACGCATTTTGTTTGAGCACCATCTCTGAAATGGCCTCCGTCAGATCAATGTCCTCTTCATTCGACTTAAATTCCTTGACCAGCGCGGCGGCACTTTCCATTTGATTTTTTGTGTCTTCCAAACGGACAAGGCGTATTCCAATCGTTGCCCGCTCCCCGCTCACCTGCTCGGTTGCCTTATCCATATCGGAGATCGCCGTCTGAATCCCCTTCATGTCGCCCATCTCCAATGCCGTCTTGAAATTCAGAAGACTTGCAAAAATATCAACGCCATCCTGCGCCCCCTTAAAAACACGGCTACCCGCAAGATTCTTGGGCACCAAAACCGAATGCGAAATCAGAATGCTAGACTCCGATTCATCCCCTAAATATTCCTGTCCTGAAAACTGACTCTTTCCGTCAAGAAACCCTAATACATTACGCGCGTCCCCCAGCGCAGGAGGCTGTACAGGAGCAAGCGGATCGGGTTCCGGCTGAACCACTTTGTTAAACACAACAGAAGAGCGTCCACGAATTGTATTGGATTGCGCCTCCAGATGACCCGGATTGCCATTTGGATCAAAAAATACTGTTTCTGGAACGAATAAAACCGTCACACCCAGGTCATTCTCGCTCAATGCGTCATTGATCTTGGTTTGGATATGATCGGCAATTTCTTCTCCAGTGTATGTTCCCTCATCTAGCGTGACCTGAACAGTTACACCATCCACTGTAACATTGATCTGATCGTTCCCGCTTCCTTCGGGTTCATCCGGATTATATGCCGCAATCTCTATCTCTTCTGGAAGCACCGCTCCCACATATTTTCCTTGCCAGTCTTGGTTAAAATCAAAGGGTGCGGTATCAATCTGATTGCCTGAGAAAATAAACTGCCCTTCATGTGAGGTATTGGCGAGTGTCGTAATCTGATCGAAAATCTGCTGAACCTCTCGCGCAACAATGCGACGATCATCCGAATTCATCGCTGGATTGGACATCTCAACTGCACGTGCCGCTACCTTTTGAATCTGATCTTGCACCCCATTCAAAGCCGAATCCGTTGCGGAGAGAAAGTCTTCGGCGCGAAGACTGTTTCTCTGATGCTGCTCCATCTCGGCCAGCATTTTATTGTAGTTTAGGATTTTTTTCGCAGAGACGGGATCATCCGATGCAAGCGAAACCCGCTTTCCAGAAGAGACCTGATCTTGTGCTTTGAGCAAAGCACTCGCGTTAAGGCGTAAGCCCCTTGCGCCAGACTGAAAAAGCATTCGCTCCGAAACACGCATGAAATTTCTCCTCTATTGCTTCATTCCAATGACCGTCTGCAACAACTCATCCGCCGTGACAATCAGTTTGGCCGACGCCTGATAAGCCCGTTGAAACGAAATCAGATTTGTCATTTCCTCATCGAGTGAGACGCCTGATTTTTCCTCCCGCATCGCATCCAATCGCCCGGCCATCGCGTCTGCCACCGAAAGGTTCCGCTCTGATGTCTGTACACGATTCCCAATTTCTCCCATCAATCCCGCATAAAAACCCTGAAAGGTTGCCCTTAAAGATGAGACTTGTTTACTTTGCAACTGGGCCAATAAAATTGCATTATCATTTCCCCCCGGCAAGTCCTCTTCCTGCGACGCGGCCGAAATTTGTCTTGGATCAGAGAGTTGGACCGCCATCGCGCCCGCGGCACCTTGATGCAGACTGATCCGAAACCGATCTCCGTTTACCAAACTGCCTTGCTTGATGTTAATTTGAATGCGTTCCTGTTCAAAGATGATCTCGTCCTCCACTGTTGGCGACGATATTTCCCCTGTCTCTAAATTGCGCAGTTTGAAATTGCCATCCAAGAATGAAAGTTCATAAGAAGAACCAAAATTGGGTTCCGGTGCAATATAATCAGGATCCGACGGGTCCGGCGGCTCAGGGACAGGAGAAACGGTCACTTCGATTTTGGCGGTTCCCTGATTCACACGAGACGGAACAGCATCCACTAAAACAGGGGCAAAAAAATCGGTTTCAGTGGTGCCATCCAAACCAAACCCTTGTTGATGCTGACTATTAAATTCATAGACAAGCGACGCGGCCAGGCGATCTAACTGCCCTCGATAATCTGGCACGAGCGCGTCCCGCAATTCAATCAACCCCCGAAGCCGTCCATCAGAAATGGAATGCGTAATGTCGGTATTACCATTCACCACAATTTTAGAAAACCCCGGACGATCCGGGTCTAAAACGGCTGAAAGTGTTGCGGCTTGATCTCCTGAAATCAGCGCGACCGTTGCCCCGCCGCTTCCGGTGATCACCGTTAAATTTCCACTGTCCTCTTCAATCACCTGAATGCCAATTTTTTCAGAAAGTTCATTCAAGAGCCGAGTCCGCTCATCCCGAAGATCGCTCTCCGCAGCCCCCCCAATCTGTTCAGACGACCGGATGCTTTGATTGAGATTGGCAATGTTTGTAGATAAGGCGTTGATCTCTCCGACGCGGCTTTCAATTTCGCTGTTGGCGTCTTGTTGAATCGCCTTTAATTGTCCATCGGCCGTAACAAGCGCTTGAGACAGACTCTTTCCACGTTCCAGAACAATGGCACGTTCAACGCTGCCTGTGGGATTATTGGATAAGTCATTTAGGGCGGCAAAGAAATTCTGAATTTCTTTATCAATTCCGGCCCCATTCAAATCGCCAAAAACCGCTTCCACTCGATTGAGCAGTTCGGCTTCCGCGTTAAAACGCCCCAACGACGATTGTCCAGACAGTATCTGTCCGCCTAAAAAAGTATCCACCACACTTCGAATTTGTTGTATTTGAACACCCGTTCCAAAACCAACCGGCATTGTGGTTGGCTCGAAGAGAACCTCTTGCCGACTGTAACCTTTGGTGTTTACGTTTGCGATGTTGTGCGAGGTCACCGAGATCGCCCGCTGGTGCGCGGCCAATCCCCGCCGACCAATCTGCATGATATGAGATATGTCTATCATGACTACCCCCGCAAATGGAGGGCGCCGGTTGCGCGATAGGGGCGTCCTGATTGAAAGTCACCACCAAACAAACCAGAAGACTGGCCGGAAGACTGATAAGTTTGCGGTGCCATTGAAAGATGACTCAAAAGACCAATCAGCGCATTCACCTGCTGTAAAATGCGGCCGACCAGCAATCCATTGATTTGGTTAATTTCAGTCACTGCGGCCAAAAGCGCCCGCAAGCGATCGTGACAGGACAAAAGCCTTCCCCGATAGGAAAATGAAACGACATTGATAATCTGTCGAAGCGATACCCCCTCCGAAGATTCTGACGTCAGACGAAACCGCTGCGCAAGGTGTTCCACCTCCTTGCCTCTTCGCGTTTCTGTTTTTTGAATCTCTTCTAAAATCCCATCTTTTTGATTCAGGCAGAAACAAAGTTCGTTCAGGTTCCCTTCGATCATCAGGCCCTTCTCAAGTTGCAGAACGGAAAGCAGTTGTTGGTACTGCTTAATCAGATCCTCAAGGGTCAAAAAAAGCCGGCTTAAAATTGGCTCTTCAATCTCGGTTATTGTTGCTCCACCGGTTTCCATTGCCCATTCTCCCCGATTTTATGCACTACAAATCACCATGCAACAGCGCAATTAGAAAATGCAGCAGGTCTTTAAAGATGCACTAAACAACTTTATCCATCACCGCTGCCCTGACTAACGACTTCGCAACCGCGTTTGCATTGGGTATTCTACCAAGCGCAATATCCTTTTGTGCATTTAAGACGCGCTCTTCACGAATATCAGACCCTTTTGAAACCATTTTCGCCAACCTCTCTATTTGAATAGATTTCTCTGATATTTCAATATGATCAGAAACTTTTCCCGTGGCAGAAGTAGAGGCCTCTTCCTTTTTCTTGACCCCTTTATCTCCGCGTAAATAGGCACCCAATACTTTAAATGGGTTTCCCCCTTCAATCTTCATTTTGTTTTCCTCACTCTCTACGAGCAGACATTGTTGTCCCCGTATTCTTCTTATCGGATGTTTTGGTCAAAAGGTTTAGCGTAAAGCAACATATTTTTCATGTCATGAACCGTTTTTTCATTGGTCACAGTTGACATATCTCCGTTTTTCCCCAAATGTTTCATCATCAATTGAGCAACCCCGACCGTATTTTGCGTGGCCATTTGATTCGACATTGCCTCATTAAAAAGCTGCGAATAGACCTCTCCCTGTGTCCCTTTTCCAAAAAGCCCATTGCCGCCTGCGCTCTTTTGCATCTCTTTCAACAACATTGCAATAAAAAATGCCTCAAACGACTGTGCAGCCGCTTTTAGTTTCTTATCCTCGGCATCCGCCCCCGCTTTTCGCAAAGGAGATATCGCTTCGTTTTTTGTGGTAACGTCAATCGAATTCATATAACCCTCTTTTTTGTGCCGTCACAAACATTTACCGCGACCAACGGGGGAGCGTCCCCTGCGAGAAGCGGGGATAGACTGCGAAGCAGTCGTCCTCGAAGTGGCCGTTGCCACTTATATTATCTCGAGTTGAGCCTCCAATGCCCCGGCCACTTTAATCGCTTGCAAGATCGAAATCAAATCTCGCGGTGTTACGCCAATCGCTTTGAGCGCGGCCACCAATGTGCCAATGGTCGGCCCACCCTTAAAGACTAACACATTTGCCTTCTCCTCGGTCACTTTTGTGTCCTCTTTTTTGGTTTCAACTGTTGTGCCAAGAGAAAGCGCATTCGGTTGAGACACCTGCGGCTCGTTCTTGACCTCAATCGTGAGATTCCCATGCGCAATCGCGACATCGCGAATCTTCACATTTGCTCCCATGACAATCGTTCCCGCCCGTTCATTGACGACAATGCGCGCCGGCAAATCAACCTTGATATCCAACACCTCCAGTTGAGCAAGGAACTCGACAATTCGTCCTTTATAAATTTCCGGAACGGCAATATCAACCGAGCCAGAATCAGATGCCTTTGCCGGAGGAGGGAATCCTTCTTCCGATGACTCTGGACTGATCTTTCTCATCTGCTTGTTAATCACATCGGCCAATCGGGTTGCCGTTGTAAAGTCAGGGTCGCGCAGCATAAATGAGATCGTTTCTTTCTCGTTAAAGGTGTTTGGAACGGCTCGTTCTATCGTCCCACCCGACGGGATTCTTCCGACCGTTGGATGATTTTTCTGAACTTTATCCTCTTCTCCTCCGACAAATCCGCCGACAGAAATATCGCCCTGCGCCACCGCATAGACCACCTGATCGGGGCCTTTCAACGGCGTAATCAAGAGGGTTCCCCCCTGCAACGATGCGGCATCTCCCAACGAAGAAAGCGTGACATCCAAGCGCGAGCCGGGCTTCGCAAAAGGAGCAAGCTTCGCAGTGACCATCACCGCTGCAACATTTTTCACCTTAAGCTTACCGGGGTCTATCGTGATCCCCATTCGCGTCAACATACTGGCTAATGATTGCGTCGTAAAAAGGGTACCGGTTTTATCCCCAGTCCCCGCCAAGCCCACCACCAATCCATATCCAATGATGTTATTACTGCGCACCCCCGACACATCGGCAACATCCTTAATCCGAACGGCAAATGCCGGTGTTGCGGCACTAAAAATCATCAGGCCAGAAAGAAGCCCCGTGAGAAATCGTCTTGTTTTTTGTTTTAAAAAACGCATTGGAATCTCTCTTTATAATGGTGCAATCCAATTTAACAATCGGCCAAACCAGCCCTGACGGGCGGCTTCGTTTAATACCCCTTTACCGGTATATTCAATCTTTGCATCGGCAATTTTGCTGGATGGAATCGTATTGGTCGTATCAATATCTTCCGGACGGACAATCCCTTTGATCGTAATAATCTCCTTCTCATTATTGAGTAAAACCTCACGCACCCCCTCAATCACCATGTTTCCGTTTGGCAAGATGGCGGTAATCACGGAGGGGACATCGGCGGTAAACGCGCCGCTTCGACTGGTTGAACCAGAGCCATCATATTTATTGGTAAACCCGGTGCCAATCTCTGATTTTCCATCTCCGCCTTTTAGGGCATAATCTAAACTGCCCTTGATTTTAGCGTCTCGCGCGGATTTGGTTCCGGTCTGTTTGGTGGCCTTTGCATTTTCGCTGACCTTGACCGTCACCAGATCACCGACATGGCTAGCACGAAGGTCAACAAAAAGAAACGGCCGCGAGGTGCTATCTGCCCAAAGAGACCCTTCTGATCGTTCAAACGGCCCTGCAATTTTTGACAAGGCGACTTCACCCGGTGTCGGCGTCGCAATCTGCAATGTCTTCGACGCGCACCCAAAGGCCAGAACGACCAAACCAATCGGCATTATTTTTGAGAAGTTCCCTTTCATCTTAAAACTCCACTTTTACCCGCGAAGGACTCACAACGGTTCCATAAAGCACTTTTTGTCCATTGCCACTCATAGGACTCACCGCAATTTGTTTTCCTAAAAAGCCCTCTTCTTTCGCACGAACAGAAGTGGAAACAATCAGCCCATCCGCTTCGGCAAACAGCGTAATCCGATCGCCGCGGCTAATCAGCGGAGAATCCTCCACCATGTCGTCTGTAATCGGAACGCCGGGCAAAATCGGCCGCGTGGCTTGTTTGCCTAAAAGCTGCTCTGGGTCATCCACATAGGAGACATTCGGTTCAGTCTGCTCGTAGGTCAATTCTGTCAACACTTCGGCATCAATTCGCTCTTTTCTTTTGATGGAACGGCTTGCCACTAAAACCTTTCGTGAAACCGCAACTTCGGCCGTCACCCAATAATCGTTGGATCGTCCGTTATCTTGTTTGACCGAGATTAAAAAAAGTTTTCGTCCGACAAATCCTTTTGTCCCCTCTCCTTCCGGGCCACGCTTCACCTCGACTTGATCTTCGTTTGAAACAATTTTTCCAGTCAGAATCGGTGTCATTCCCCTCACTTGAATACGAATCGGATCTTTTCGAAAGCGATCAGAAATATAATCACGAATAGCAATCTTCATTTTATCAGCCACCGCATCTTTTGAAAGCATGGCCTCTCCCATCGTTGTTCCGACGGGCAAAAATAGCATCAGTGAAAAAACGACCCCTTTGAAAATTGGCTTGACCATTGTCTATTCCTCCTTATCTTTTGAGTGTATTGACCAACGACAACATTTCGTCTGATGTCTGAATGGCTTTAGAATTCAATTCGTAAGCCCGCTGGGCAACAATCATTTTAACCATCTCTTCCGCAATATTGACGTTGGAGCTTTCCAAAAATGTATGCTGTAATTCTCCAAATCCCTCTAAGCCTGGTGCGCCAGTCAATGGCCCGCCCGATGCTGTGGTCTCCTGAAAAAGATTTTTCCCCAACGAGTCTAACCCCGCAGGATTGATAAACCGCGCAAGCTCAATCGTTCCAATCACCGTCGCTTCGGTCGCGCCGGCCAGAACCCCGGAGACCACCCCCTCAGGAGAGATCGCGAGATGTTTTGTTCCCGATGCAATTGCAATCGCTGGCAGTAATGGCAAGCCTTCTTTTGTCACAACGGTTCCTTCATTATTGAGTTCAAACGACCCCGTTCGCGTATAAGCCGTATTACCATTTGGAAGCGTGACTTGGAAAAAACCGTCTCCTTCAATGGCAATATCGAGTGGATTGTGGGTATGTTCCAAATTACCCTGTGCAAACGTTTTATGGGCCGACATGGGCTGAACCCCCAGTCCCACTTGAATCCCCACCGGCAAAATACCGGATGTTCTTTGCGCGCCAGCTGGCCGAAAGGTTTGATAGAGCAATTCGTGAAACTCCGCCGAGCTTTTCTTAAAGCCGGTTGTGCTGACATTCGCCAAGTTGTTGGAAATGACCTCAATGGATGTTTGTTGTGCCGCCATCCCCGTTGTTGCAATATATAATGAACGCATCATGGCTTCGCCCTCCTATGCTCTTAATTGCCCAACCCGATTCACATTTTGAGTGGCAATATCATCGGCACCGTGCATCGCTTTTTGTGCCGCTTCGTATTGCCGCATCGCAAGGATCATCGCAACCATTTCGGTAATTGGATTGACATTGGACCCTTCCAGGACCCCTTGCCGCAGCTTTCCCTCAAAAGGAACCGCAGTCCCGGAAATAATCTCAAATAGATTATCCCCGATTTTCTTGAGTTTGAACGGCTCCTCCACATTCACTACCGATAACTTGTTGACCGGAACGGGGCCTTTGGCCTCTGCCGTCTTGACTGAAATATTGCCCTCTTCATCAATCATGACCATCCCCTGTGGTAAATCAATTACGCCGCCTTCCCCTAAAACTGGATCGCCGCTTTGCGTCACCAATTGCCCTTCCGTTGAAACGCGAAACGATCCGTTTCTTGTATATCGAATGCCTCCGTCTGTCTGAATCTGAAAAAAACCTTTTCCCGCAATCGCAACATCCAAAGGATTATCGGTGACACGGGTAACGCCTTGTGAAAAATCGGTCACCACTTCATCGAGCACGGGATAGGAAGGAATGGGCAACAGGGAATTTCCGCCCACGGGATCAGAGGCCCCGCCAAGCGAATGGGCCTTGGCCAATATGGCAACCTTCACACCAAAAATCGGTATATCTTTGCGAAACCCGGTTGTGCTGACGTTGGCCAGATTATTTGAAATAACCTCCATCCGTTTTTCCATCACATGCTGTGCGGCAGCCGCCGGATAAAGAAATATGGGATCCATGACAAAATCTCCTGTAAATAATTGTGCTGATCTGACTAAGCACGACCTTCTACATGTGATTAAGCAATAGTGATGCCAGATGAAAATATGCGCTATGAGTGGCTATTTTATGATGAATCCGTTGTTTTTTGGAGAAAGTAGGCAGGTTCTGCCGGATGGAAGGGCGTTTTTGTAAGGGCGGGGTGACCCCGCCCTTACAAAAAAACGATTGGTGAATTTATTTTTTCAAAACGTTTAGTTCGACGCGACGATTTTGGGCCATGCCTTCAGGGGTTCCATTGTCGGCAATTGGCATTTGTGATCCATAACCCGCTGCCTGAAGGCGATCCTTCGAGACCCCCTTGCCAATCAAGTATTCCATAACCGATGCGGCACGTCTTTGCGATAACCCTTGATTGAATTCGGCAGGCCCAGAATTATCCGTATGCCCAGCCAGTTCGACAGACACCTTGGAATGCTTTTGTAATGTTGCAGCCACTTCGTCTAAAATCGGCAGCGACTCTGGAAGCAAACGATCAGACCCCAACTCAAAGTTAACCCCTTTTAATACAATGGGAGAACCGCTTGAGAGATCCAGTTTAATCTTCTTTGTCGTTTCACCCGTGAAAGACTTCTTTCCCACACTAATTCCTCCACCGATTGGGACGACGAAGCCGACATTGACAATCCAATCGCCAAAAGATTTTTCTCCGACTAGATCCAGATTGCGTTCATCAATTCGGTATCTGATATCGCCACGCAAGCCAACGCGCTCCTTCCAAAGCCGACTCATCACCCCGATTCCCGCATTCACCATTGGAGCGATTCCCTTGTCTGTCTTAAATCTTGTCTGGAGAACGCCCCCTCCGAGCACACCATACGTAGAAATCCTTTGCCCGTGCGAAAAGAAATAGAGCGCGTCGAGCAGCAAACCTGTTTGATCGAATTCGGAAGAATCCCAATCCCGTGGAAGCGAGTCTAAAACAGCGGTCAACTCGATATTGAGATTGTCGCTAATGGGCTTTCCCACTCCCAATTGAAACCCGATACTATTGTCGGCATCGCGATCTTTATCTTCCATAATGTAAGCAGCCCCTGGCGTGAGATACCATCGCATATCGGCCGCAAGTGCGACATTCGAAAAAAACAAACTAACGGATAAAGCAAAAAGGACAATGCGAATCATTTCCCCCCTCCTTAATGATTATGAATAAAATGGGCGCGACTTTAACCCACATTTTTCGATCATACACAAACGAATCGTAATAAGGCAAACGCTTCTCTGTCGAGCCCTATAAAAATGGTACCATATGGGTGGATCATTGTCCTCATCCAGACTACGAACCGAGATTTGAGAGAAATGTACGGGTGGAATAATCATACACTGGATTTAGTCATTCATGAAAAATATTCATGAGGTGGCCCTGCATGGCGCGATTCGGCTTCTTGACCCTTTCTGATTGGGATGATACGATCCGCCCGTCTTTAGAGATGCACTTTGTTGAGATGGAAAATCGAATCGAATGGTCTCGTTGCTTTCAGAAAACGTATCACACGCTTACGGTTTTTTTCACGCGCTAAAGGGAGTCTCGTTAGAGATCAATCCGGGCGATTGTTTCGCGCTCTTTGGCCCAAACGGCGCGGGGAAAACCACACTGATGAAAATATTTGCCACACTCCTTTCGCCGACACAGGGACAACTTTCCATTCTTGGAAAAGACGCAGTGCGTGATCGGGATACCGTTCGCGCGTCTATTTTTTTTGTCGGACATGGATCGTTTCTGTATGATGATTTAACGGCCATTGAAAACATTGAATTTGCAATCGGTATTCGCGGAAGACTTCCGCCATTGAATGAAATTAAAACTGTGTTGGATCGGGTCGGGATCGGCGCGTATGCTTCTCAAAAAACCCGAACGCTTTCTGCCGGTATGCAAAAACGGCTTTCTTTGGCCAAAACGATCTTGGCCCAGCCGGAACTGATCTTGTTTGATGAGCCTTATACCGCATTGGATGAAAACGGAGTCGAGATGATGCACCAGGTGATTCGTGATTTCTTGGCACGCGGGGCTGCGGTGATTCTTTCGAGTCATGACCGCGCCAAGACGGCACAAATCGCAAATCGCGCCGGTCTTTTACATCATAAAACATTAAAAGAAATTCCGTTAACGGACCTTCAAAATGCCCTTTTTTAATGTCATTAAGTGGATCGTCTGGAAAGACCTGCTTTCCGAAATCCGAAGCCGCGAGACGATCTCCTCTTTGTTTTTCTTCGCGCTGAATGTAATCCTCATTTTTAGTTTCAGCTTTTCAGCCGACCGCGACATCATGCCAATCTTGATTCCCGGATTGATCTGGGTTGCCTTTGGCTTTACCTCGATCATTGGATTGGGCAAGTCGTTCCTTGCGGAGACCCACCATGACTGTCTTTTGTATCTTCAGATGGCGCCGATTTCAAAAGGTGCGATCTATCTGGGGAAGCTTTCGGGCAATCTTCTCCTGATGATGATTGTCGAAATCATTTTGTTTCCAATGATGATTCTCTTTTTTAACCTTGATATTCTTGCCAAACTTCCGGCGCTTTTGTTAGTATCCTTTCTTGCAACGACTGGCCTTTCCGCATTGGGAACGCTTTTCTCCGCGCTGACCGTTCAGACCCGGGCCCGCGAGGTGATGTTCCCGCTCCTGCTCCTTCCCCTTTCAGTCCCTGTGTTTATCGGAGCGGTGGAGTCTACGGCAGGCGTGTTAAACGGGCAGGCATTTTCTTTTTATCGGCATTGGGTCGAGTTACTTTTTGTGTTTGATATGGTCGTCACCATCACCTCGTTTTGGGTATTTGAATTTATCTTAAACGATTAAACTTATTTTCTACTTCATGATTACGCAGCGTTTTCTCGGAAAATGTCGAAAGTTGGAAGGCCCCATCGGTGCACTCGCGGGCGTTTTGATTTTCGTCGGTCTGTATTTAGGCCTCGTCGTCTCTCCAGCCGATTATTATCAAGGAGAGGTCGTGCGGATTATGTATGTCCATGTGCCGTTTGCCAAATGCGCAATGTTGGCGTACATCACCGTTTTTATCGGCTCTTGTCTTTATCTGTGGAAAAAAGACCCGATCATTGATAATTTCTCTCATGCTGCGGCGGGAGTTGGTGTTTTCTTTACGGCCATTGCGCTGATCACAGGCTCCATCTGGGCGAAGCCGACTTGGAACACTTGGTGGACATGGGACCCGCGGCTCGTCTCGTTTATGATCTTGCTATTGATTTTAATTGGCTATCTTATGCTCCGTACCTTTGTGGATGACAAAAGAAAAGAGGCCACTTATGCCGCGGTATTGGCCATCATTGGTTTTGTGGATTTGCCGATTGTCTATTTTTCAGTAGAGTGGTGGAGGACATTGCATCAGCCGTTATCCGTGTCCATGCGCGGGGTCAGCATTGCACCGGGGATGTTAAAGCCTCTGCTCTTCATGGCCATTGGGACATCGCTCCTTCTCGTCTATATGGTGATGATTCGCACCCAGATGCTCTATTTGCAATATCTTTTGGAAGCAAAGCGCGGCGGGTTGCTTAGCAATGCGGAAGGAATGAAATGAAATTAGGAGAGAGAGAATCGCTTCGGATTATTTATTTTCGGTGGGCGATTGTTTTGATTATTTTAGGGGCAATTGGCGTTTTGGGTTATCTGCGTTATGAAAAAGAAGTCGCCGCGTTTTCTACTGAAGCGTTGCTTCGTGAAAGACCCAATCAAGTGGTGCGCGTGCGTGGAACGGTTGTGCCGGGGACGTTAATCAAGGGGGAGTTGGAGTCGGTCTTTAATTTGGAAGAAGGGCAAACAGAAATCGCGGTACGATATATTGGCAAAGAAGACGATAATTTACGGGAGTTAAAACAGATGGTTCTGCAAGGGATTTTTGATCCCAACAAGATGGCGTTTTCCGCCGATAAGATTTCACCCAATCCCCATTACGGATTTATTTTGGCCGCGTATCTCGTCTCGATTGTTCCGCTCGTGTTTTTTTTATTTGGCATGGAACGCAAGATGATGATGCTTTCGATCTTGATTAAAGAGGAAAAAGGTTACCAGCCGGAAGGGTCATGATGTCTCAAAAAAGAAAACCGATGATCATTAGTATCGTATTGATACTCGCGTGTTTGGGCTACTTGGCGTTTACCAATTTTGGCGAGAACTTGGTCTATTTTTATACGCCGTCCGAAGTGGTTGCCCTTTCTCCTGAATATTATGGAAAAAAAGTGCGAGTCGCCGGGATGGTGGTGAAAGAGAGTGTCAAGATCGTGCCGAATAGTTTGAAAATGACATTTCAATTGTCCGATGGACAACAGACGATTCCGGTTTATTATGAAGGCGCGCCGCCTGATCTTTTCAAAGAGGGACAAGGTGCGGTTGTGGAGGGGCATTGGGATGCCAATCGGCAGTTTCATTCCAAGATGATTATGGCGAAGCACTCCGAAGACTATATGCCATTGGAGATGAAGCAAGCGGGAGTTAATCTGCCGAAAAAAGATCTGATTAAAACGTTGAATGTGGGGGCAGATTGAGTCGGTCTGTTGTCTCCTATAAAAACAAATTGGGGAGCGTAAAACCTCCTACAGAAAGGGGTAATACCAAT
This sequence comes from Nitrospirota bacterium, assembly GCA_038059935.1. Lineage (GTDB taxonomy): Bacteria > Nitrospirota > Nitrospiria > SBBL01 > SBBA01 > JACPZM01. The sequence continues at coordinate 20,439 of JBBTIN010000043.1, read as the reverse complement.
TGATGCTTGAGTTTGGACATTTTGCAGTCATGACCGCGTTGGTTTTGGCGATGGTCGGTATCGCAACCCCTTGGATCGGCCTTTCTACTCGAAACGGGGTCTGGGTTTCGGTGGGCCGACAGGCCGTGCTGCTCAATTTCTGTCTCATCTCAATCGGCATGGCCGGGATGATCTACTCATTTGTTACACAAGATTATTCCGTCAAATATGTCTTTGCCACGTCCAACAGCAAGCTCTCACTTTTCTATAAAGTGGCTGGACTTTGGGGCGGACATGAAGGCTCACTTCTCCTTTGGGCATGGGTCTTATCGCTTTTTTGCGCGCTGGCTGTGATGATTCATTGGAAGACACAGCCGGCCGTGATGCCGTATCTGATCTCGATTGAATCCACCTTACTCACGGGTTTTTTGCTGCTGATTCTTTTTCTCTCAAACCCCTTTGAGCGCACCCCGTTTACCCCGCCGGATGGCAAAGATTTAAATCCGCTGTTGCAAGACCCCGCGATGGTCATTCATCCGCCGATGCTCTATTTAGGGTATGTCGGCCTTTCGATTCCCTACTGTTTCGCAATGGCCGCGCTTTTTTCAGGACGGCTTTCTGAAGAATGGATTAAGACCACGCAACGATGGACACTCTTTGCGTGGCTCGCGTTGACAACGGGAATTTTAATGGGTGGCTATTGGGCTTATTATGAATTGGGCTGGGGGGGATACTGGGGATGGGATCCGGTTGAGAACGCGTCGTTCATGCCGTGGCTGATTGCCACCGCGTTTTTGCATTCGGTGATGGTTCAGGAAACACGCAAGATGTTTTTGGTCTGGAATCTTTTTCTGATTATTCTCGCCTTCTCGCTCTCACTGATTGGGACGTTCTTGGTGCGAAGCGGCGTGCTTTCGTCTGTCCATTCATTCGCGACCGATCCGGGACGCGGCTTGTTTATTCTGGGTTTTTTAACCTTTATGCTCTGTCTTTCGTTTGGGATGTTGATTTTGCGTTCGTCGAAACTCAAAAGTAAGGTGGTAATGGAATCGCTGTTATCGCGCGAGGCGATTTTTCTTTACAATAATCTCTTTTTCGTGACTGCTTTCGTTATTGTTTTTATCGGCACGCTCTATCCGCTATTTATTGAGGTCATGAAGTTTCAGAAGGTGTCGGTCGGCGCACCTTATTATAACGCGGTCTTTATGCCAGTGGCGTGGGGATTGATTTTACTAATGGGAATTGGCCCTTATATTCCGTGGCGAAAATGTTCGATCGCCGCCATCAAAGATATTCTAACCGTTCCGTTTGCGATTGGGTTTTGCGCGTTGCCGCTTCTTTATGTGATGGGGATGCGAGATATGTATGCGTTAGCGGCATTGTCGGTCACGTTTTTTACCGGCACGGCTATTGTCCGCGACTATTTGCAATTAACAAAGATGTGGGCGGATCGTTATCAATTGAAGAAGTCGAGTGCGTTTTTGAAGGTGCTTCGTCAGAACCCCAGAAAGACGGCGGGAATTCTCACCCATGTCGGTGTGCTGGTGATGACGATTGGCGTCGTCTGCTCCACGTTGTTTCAAGCCGAGAAAATACAGGCGATGAAGCCTTCGGAATCGGTCATGTTAAACGATTATCGTTTTAAATTGATTCAGATTTATCCCGTGACTGGATCGAACTGGTCGGGGCATGAGGGGTTTTTTGAGGTGTATGATAAAAATAATAAATTGGTGGCCAGTTTACGTCCACAAAAAAGGCTTTACGAGGTTTCACAAACCCCAACAACCGAGGCTGCGATTCACCAGATTTATACGGGTCATTTGTTCGTCACCATTCCGGATGTCTCGCCGGATGCGTCATGGGTGCGTGTGCGTGCGTTGCACAATCCGTTGGTGCTTTGGGTCTGGTATGGCGGAGCGATCATGGGCTTAGGAGTCTTGATGAATATTTTTCGAGGCGTGATTTTTTCGCTGGGAAAAAAGAAGGTGGTTGTTTCTCCACCCGTTGCCCCTTCCGTAGAGGGTGCGCCTCCTTTGGGCGCGGTGGGTTAGTGCCTGAACGAAAAGGTTCTTTCTCTGTCATTTCGAACGCAGAGAGAAATCTCAAGGGCTTGATAACATTGAGGTAACAGATTTCTCCCTTTGGTCGAAATGACAAAAAAGGGTGTGATATACTCGTAGTCGAATGAGGAGGCTGCCATGACAACCGTTGAGACAATTGAACGCGCCATTGAACATCTGTCCGCCGATGAACTCGCGACATTGCAACACTGGTTCTTGGAGTTCAATGCGACTGCTTGGGATGCCCAGATTGAAGCAGATGCAACTGCGGGGAAGTTTGATGCATTCGCTGAAGAGGCTGTCGCTGAATATCATAGCGGTAAGGCACACGAAATTTGAAGCATTTCGCGTCGATCCGATTCTGGCGTTGTTTCGATTCCCTGCCAATCGCCGTCCAGAATCTCGCACGACGCTCCTATATTCTTCTCAAGGAGAATCCAACACACCCGTCTCTGCGATTCAAATTTGTGCAGGGTGGACACTTCCGCAGCGTTCGATTGGTATACACTACCGCGCTCTTGGGGTGCCAGTATCAGAGGGAGTGCAGTGGTTCTGGATTGGACCACACACCGAGTATGACAAGTTCTTTGGCTAATCAATTCGATACAATTGGGGAAAAGAAAAAATGAAAATTAAGGCTTGGCAAATATTTCTCCCGTTGGCCATTGTCGTGCTTGTGGTTGTTTTCTATCACGGCCTCTACGGGAATCCTTCGTATATTCCTCCGGTGATTATCAACACACCCGCATCCGACTTTGCCGCACCCGAACTTTTCGCAGGGGTCGCACTCCCCGCAGGGGTCGCACCCCATGAAGGCAAAACCATTCGGCTTTCTGATTACAAGGGAAAAGTGGTGGTGCTTAATTTTTGGGCATCGTGGTGCAAAGAATGTGCGCTAGAGCATCCCTCGCTTCTTGAGATCGTCGAACGCTATAAGGGCAATCCTAATTTTGTGATGCTGGGGGTGGATTATCAAGATAAAGAAAATTTGGCACAAGCATATTTACGGCAGCACGGAAATAATTTTACGCATGTGCGCGATTTTTCTGGCAAGGTCTCAATTGATTATGGGATTTATGGTGTACCCGAAACGTTTGTGATTGATCAGAAAGGGATGATCCGACACAAATCCATCGGCCCGATTATTGGAAATACGTATACGAATTTGATCGAGAAGATCATTGAGCCGTTGTTGAATGGACAGGAGATTTCTCCCGCTTAAAAAGATTTAATTATTTCACGAGGACAAGTTAAATGTCATTGTCGCATTCAAGTACATACCAATACTCCGGATTCTCCAGATCTATTGGACAATTTATCTCTGGGTTGAGATAGACAACAAAGTCTCGGAGAGGGGGCCGAACAACAAAACCATACTCTCTCAGTTTGTTACGAAAAAAGGATTTTCCAAAATAGAGCAGGCTGACCGCATCCGCCCCTTCCCTTCTCTGATACATAAGAAATTCTGAAAAAACAATGTCAAACATTTTGTGAGCATCAAGCGCAATGAAATCAACAATACAAGCAATATTATTTTGTTTGTAAAAAGTGATATACCCTCCAATTTCCTGAGTCTTTTTGTGTACAAGCGAAAAAAGGATGTAGTCCTCAATCGGAGAATCGATGAGTCGCCAATTCAGATATTCACTGGTTCGCTCCCCAATTAGAATCGTCTGATCCCGTATTTTTTCAAAAAGAATATCGAAGCGCTGATCAAAGCGAGTTAAAATTTCTGGCACATATTCTGTTGATTGAGATACCCAGGTTTCTTTGGAAAATTTTTCAACAATAAAATCAAACGGCCTCAACAACCCCTTGGCCAAAGACTTATCAATAACTCGTCTTTCAATGTAAGGCTCTGTCCGAAAAAGTTTTGCAACTCGTCTTTCAATGTAAGGATACATCCGAAGGAGTTTTGAAAAGCGTTGAATAAATCCAATTTTTTTAAAGCCAGCACGCTGGAGAATGGCAGTAGACAAGGGATTCGGCATGCCATAGAGAATATCAAATTTATTTTTCTGACACCCCAGCACAACCTCCTTTTCTAACGCAATGGCAGGGCCAAACGCGCGGTTCTTCTTGGAAACAATAAAATCGCCTGCAATGGCAGCCATTTTTTGATTGCCCGCTACCCACACTTTTTTTGGAAACAAAACTGCGGTCCCCACAATGTTCTGAAGCGGGGTTTCTTTCGCGAGCCAGCAAGAGGCAACGCCATGAGGATTATTTTGATAAATCCAGTTATATCGGTCATTGTCAATTGTCGGCCGATGCTCCGCAAAAAAGTCAAGAATGTCTTTTTTATCAGCGTCAATCTGCGCAGGAGTAACAATATACGGCATTGAAGAGCCTCTGTTTACGACTCTAACTCCAGCACCTTTTCAGCAAGAAGTGCGGGCATACGCAAGTAACGCGTTGCCTCGCGCCGGGACGCAATCTGGCGATAAACACGCTCCACTTGTTCAGTGGGTCGTCCAATCGCCACTGCCACCGCTTCGGTTGGAACGCCATGATTCCGCCCATAGAGACACAGGTCAAACTCGGCCAGCGGCAGGGCAAAGTAAAACTCTTCCTGCGATTGGTCTAATGAGTAGGTATCTGTTGTCGGCGGACGACTTTGAACTTCTTCTGGAATCCCCAGATAGGCCGCCAGTTGATACACCTGTGATTTATATAAGTGTGCAATCGGTTTGAAATCAGCAGCACCATCGCCATTTTTAACGAAAAAGCCTTGATCATATTCTAATCTGTTCGGTGTCCCCACCACCGCAAAGTTCAAACGATCCGCATAATAATATTCCATCATTCTGCGTACACGCTGTTTAAAATTGGTAGCGGCAACGATACCCAAATAGGCCTCCGAAGTCAGCCGCGTCTTACTTTGCTTTCCATCGGGGGATTCCACCACCACGGAATATATTGGGTACTGATCGCTTTCCAAAAGATTCGGAAGAACAATCTTACACTTAAACCCTTCGCCATAGTTGGGCACCACTAAGCGGATTGCCTCGTCTCGACGCCGATAACATCCCGCTGCCGTCAGCATGGGAGCAATGTCTTCTAATGAAGAGCGGATTCCGATTGTCTCTGCCACAAGACGTCCAAGACGCAGACTCTCCCCCGATGAATCTTGCTCCGGCATAAAAAGGCCCCAGACGCGATCTTTCCCAAGTGCCCCCGCGCAAAGGGCAGCTGAAACACTACTGTCAATTCCTCCCGAAAGACCCAACACGGCCCCTTTTCGTTTGAGAACATGAAAGACTTGTTCACGAATGGCCAAGTGAATCTGCTCTACGGCCTTGGCTGGATCTGCTATCTTGATGTCTTCAGATGTAAATGCTTTTGATGTCATAGCTGTCCCTCTTCTATTTGAATTTTTAATGTACGTTTATTAAGCTTTCCTGTTTCTGTTCTGGGCAAATGCTCTTTTCTAATAATGACTTTTTTAGGAATCATATAAATTTCAAGATGCCGGTTACAATGCAACAGCAGATCATTTTCTGTGAGTGTCGCACCTTCTCGAAGCATGACCACGGCGCAAACAAGATCCCCCAAAATACGATCTGAAATGCCGACCACCCCAGCTTCCTCAACTTCTCTTAACTTGTAGAGAACATTCTCTACCTCTACAGGGCTCACCTTTTCACCCTGCGACTTAATAATATCGTCTTTTCTCCCGACAAAATAAAGGTATCCCTCTTCATCCGTTTTAAACAAGTCTCCCGTATACAAAACCTTCTCTCCGGGAAGCGGCCCCGGACGAAGCACTTTCTCCGTTTCCTCCGGCAATTCCCAATATCCTTTCATCACATTGGCACCTCGCACCACTAACTCCCCGACCTCCCCCGGCCCCAAACGCTCATCCGCTTCGTTGACCAGATAAAGCTCCTCATTCGGCAATGCTAACCCCACCGAGGTCGGTCGAATATCAATCTGATCGGGAGGAAGACAGCAAGCCCGCTTGCACTCCGTCAAACCATACATCGAATAGATTGCAACACCAGGCATTGTTTTCCGAATCAATTGGATATGATCGGTGGGGAGTGCCGCTGCCGTGTTTGTAATATAACGTAAATTTGAAAAATCAAATGGCTCCAAGTTCATTTGAAGCAAGATTGCCATCATGGTCGGAACAATGGGAAGACCCGTTGCCTTTTCTTTAACCATTTTATCAAGGGAGGCATAGGTGTAGTTAAAGGAACGCTCCAGCACCAATGTCCCTCCAAACAAAAAGGCCATCAACGACTGGTACAGCCCATAATTAAACGATAAAGGAAGAACGGAAAAGATAATATCCCCTTCGTGGTTTTCTAAACGGGTGGTAATGGACGTCGCCGCAGTAACAATATTCAGATGGGCCATCATCACCCCTTTGGGACGACCCGTTGATCCTGACGTATAAATCAACGCCGCCAAGTCAATATCAATACATCGTTTACGAGGCGCCGTTAGTGTGCTTGACCTCGACTGTAGGACATGATCAAGCGATAAAACCTTTGCGCCATTCGGAGAAGAAAGATCGGAGGAATTCGCCCTCCCCACAAAAATGAGAGAAAGATGCGGGGTTTGCTTCCAGCATTCCTGCGCCGCTTTGAATTTATCAAAGTCAGTCAGAATCCCCCGGGCTCGGCTGTTATTTAAAATGTATGCCAGCTTATCCGATTTTGTGGTCGGATTGATCATCAGGAAAACCGCTCCCGCCTTTAAAATCGCATAAATTGAAATGACCGCTTCGGGCGTGTTGTCCATGTACACCGCCACCCGGTCCCCCCGCATGATCCCTTCTGAAATCATCGAATGGGCAAGGACATTTGCGCAATCATTGACCTCCTGATAGGTAAAACGGCGTTCCCCGCAAACCAACGCGGTTTTTCCCCCTAAACGACGCGCACTCCGTTCTAAAAACTCTTCTACCTGCATATCAAATCTCTTTTTATTTATTTATGCGGACTTCTTTTTTCGATCCACAAACACAACAATATTGCCAATCGAATCCAGATGATCAGGAATGATTTCGTGATCTTCTACCTTGAAATGAAACGTCGTCTCTAAAAAAGAAACCAGCTCTAACACCCCAGTTGAATCAATCACCCCTTTTTCTAATAGGGAGTCTGCGCTCTTTAAGCCGTTTCCCCCTGATCCAAAAAGAAAGTGCTCAATAATAAAACAACGAACCTCTTTTTCAATGGCCTCCATAAGCGATCCTTTCCTCGAAATGATGAATAAATTGATCAACAAGCAATTGCGTTGATAAAATGGCAATGATCGCCATATTCTCTTTCAACCCAATGGCCTGCCCCCTGCGAAATTTCTCTACCAACTTTTGCACACGTTCCGGATGAAACAACCCGCCCTGAGCAATACGGTCTGGGGAAAGTAACTCCATGACATAGTCCGGGGGATGCGTGCCAAAAAAACTCTTTCCCTCCGGCGCGCGATAGGGTTGTTTTGACCGCTTTCTAATCGTCTCTGGAATTAAATTTTGGAAAGACTTCTTCAAAAGATATTTTTCATTCAATACCTTCATCTTCAATCGCGTGGGAATTTTTGCGGCAAATTCTATCACGCGATAGTCCAGAAACGGAAACCGCCCCTCGACCGAATGCGCCATTGCCACACGATCTCCTTGAGACGATAAAATATACCCAGGAAGCAACCCGGAAAATTCAAGATACTGCGCCTTGAGAAAAGGATCCCATGCCAAAAACCCCTTTGGCAATAGCTCTTCCATCGTTTTGTAAACCGATCCCCCTCCCAATTTTGACTGCACCTCATCAGAATAAAACATCTTCATCCTTGCAGTCAGCTCCCACCGGGGAAGATGTGAGAAAAACGGATTATTCACATCATCCGGTCGGACGTAGAAAAAGGCCTTTAAATAAGACTCGGACTGTTTCTGCAAGTTCGGCAAATAAGGATAGAGCCGTTTTAAGAGCCGAGGGCGCATTTGAGATTCCGGATGCCTTCCCCAAAAATGGCGCACCTTGGCCTCCTTAAAAATATCGTATCCGCCCAATATTTCGTCTGAACCTTCTCCCGTTAAAACAACTTTATATCGCGCGTCTCGAACCAATTGTGACAGCATGAAAAGGGGTGCTGGAGCCGTTCGCACAACAGGCTTCTCCATATGCCACAAAACATCCGGAAAAATCCGGCCAATCTCATCTTCTTTGCAGAAGACATCACGATGCTTTGTGCCAAAATAATCAATCGCTTGCTTCTGAAATCCACTCTCATCAAATTCAGAATCGGCAAACCCCACTGAAAATGTCTCAAGTGATGCATTGGCTTTTTTCATTAAAGAAACGATGACTGACGAGTCCAGCCCGCCACTTAAATAGGCCCCGACGGGAACATCCGCACGCAGTCGAATGCGTGTCGCATCTACCAGAAGATCATGCAAGATTCCGGCATACTCCTCCTCGCTCTTTTCTGCCTCGTCCTGAAACGTATAATCCATTTTCCAATAAGAGCGAACAGTCACCTTCCCCGCTTCAACAATCATTGAAGACCCTGGGGGAAGTTCATAAACGCCTTGAAATGCGGTTTTAGGCGGAAGCGTACACCAGAAGGTGAAAATTTGATCCAACGCCTCTACGTCTATTTCTCTTTTGACTTCGGAATGGGCAAAAATGGATTTTATTTCTGATCCAAAAACAAAAGCCCCACGAAGCGTTGTGTAGAACAAAGGCCGAATACCAGCACGGTCACGAGAAAGGAAGAGACGGTTCCGCTTCTTATCCCAGATGGCGAATGCCCATTGTCCGTTAAAATATTTGACACAATCCTCCCCCTTGTCGGCATACATTTGAAGAAGGACTTCTGTATCAGAGGTTGTGGAAAAACGATATCCCCGATCCACCAGATATTGTCGGAGTTCTAGATAATTAAAGATTTCACCGTTAAACGTGACCCAGAGAGACTGGTCGTCGTTTGCCATCGGCTGATGGCCGCCGGAAAGATCAATAATGCTAAGCCGTGCATGGGCCAAACCCACAGGCCCTTCTGCAAAAACACCTGTACCGTCCGGGCCACGATGTCGTATGGTTTGAATCATACGATGTAGCCGATCCTGATCAGGCGTCTTTCCATCCCACTGATAGATCCCCGCAATTCCACACATTCTGAATCTCCATGCCTAGAGACGTTTTAGCATTGCCCGCACCGTCAATAACCGATAGGCAACATGGCGTTTTGGATAGTAATCCGTATGGGCATTTATGTCAATTACTTGCCCGTGATTGTCAGTGACAAATAGACTTGTCCGGTTTCAGAGCATGGAACTTATCTTTTGGATATTGTAATCTCCGCGACCCTTCTTTGAGAAATAATCGGTTTTGTAAATTGATCTAGCCTATTTCAAAGGCATATACTGCTTTTGCATGTCAAAAAATTCTACATATAAAAGCGCGGGCGTGGACATTGCGGCGGGGGAAGAGGCCGTTCGCAAAATCAAACCGCTGGTTCGCGCAACGTTTTCTAAATCAGTCTTAACCGACTTAGGCGGATATGCGGGGCTTTTCACGCTCTCCCAAAAAATAAAAGAACCCATTTTGGTGGCCAGTACCGATGGCGTCGGCACAAAACTAAAAATCGCGCAGATGATGAATCGGCACGACACGATCGGGATTGATCTGGTCGCCATGTCGGTGAATGACGTGATTGTATCCGGGGCAACGCCGCTTTTCTTTCTCGATTATTTTGCGACCGGCATATTATCCCCAAACCAAATGGTGGACGTCGTGAAGGGCATTGCAAAAGGATGCAGGCAGTCCGGATGTTCCTTAATTGGTGGAGAGACCGCGGAGATGCCATCGTGTTATCCGCAGGGCGAGTACGATATTGCCGGATTCGCGGTCGGTGTGGTTGAGAAAAAGAAACGGATTACTGGCGATGCGATTCGACACCGGGATGTTTTAATTGGTCTGCCGTCTTCTGGATTGCATAGTAATGGATATTCGTTGGCCAGAAATATTTTTTTTGAAAAAATGGGATTAGCCGTGAATGACAAGCTCTCCGGATTAAAAAAGAGTATCGGAGAGACATTGTTAACCCCCACCCGTATTTATGCAAAGACCTTTTTGGCTTTGACAAAACAAATCAAGATCAAGGGGGCCGCGCATATTACCGGGGGGGGAATGACGCGGAATATTCCGAGAATACTTCCCGAAAAACACGCGGCCGTCATTTATCAAGATTGTTTTCCCGTGCCTGAAATTTTCAAAATCATGGCGAAAGAGGGCAAAGTGGACACCGATGAGATGGTTCGGACATTTAATATGGGAATCGGGATGGTGTTGGTTGTTGATCCCAAGGATGCCGCAAAGGCCATCTCCGTTTTGAAGGGCATGCGTGAGAAGGCGTTTGTTATTGGAGAGGTCGTGCAAGGGGAAAAGGGTGTCGTTTATGAGTGAGTCCATGTCGGTAATCGGTGTTATAGCCTCTGGACGAGGCAGTAATCTCCAAGCCATTTTTGATGCCATTGACGCCAAGACTTTATCCGTACAAGTCGGCGTCGTGATGAGCGATAAAAAAGATGCCGAGGCGTTAGCGCGCGCACAGATACGTCAAATCCCGACGGTTTTTCTGGATCCAAAAGCCTACCCCGACCGCCCATCTTATGACACGGCTGTTGTCCATGTTTTACTGGAGCATTGCGTTCAGTTCGTCGTTTTGGCGGGCTATATGCGGATTGTCACAAAGGCGCTTCTTGACCCGTTTCCAAATAAAGTGATCAATATTCATCCTTCGTTATTGCCCTCCTTTCCAGGAATGCATGCGCAGCGACAAGCGTTGGTGGCTGGCGTAAAAATTTCCGGATGCACTGTCCATTTTGTAGATGAAGCCGTGGATCATGGTCCGATTATTTCCCAAGCCGCGGTTCCCGTTTTGGATGGGGATACAGAGCAGTCTCTAACGGCGCGAATCTTGGTTGAAGAGCATCGTCTGCTTCCGATGGCCATTTCGCTTTACACATCCTCTCAAATTAAATCTATACAAAATGGTAAAAAAGAAAGATTTATGTTATAAATGTTTAGGTTAATTTGTGAATGTTGTTTTTGTATTTGGAGAGATGGCTGTTTTTTAGATGCTGATAGAGCAAACTGAAAGAATGGATACGAATATTGAAGCAGCACATCTTCAAGCTGGCCTCTTGAATCGTTTTATCGCAAAATTCTTAGATTTTCTTGTCGTTGCGCTGCTTTATGAAATCCCACTTCATATCAGCTTTCCAATCGGAATCGTTTATCTCCTGCTTTCTGATGGCTTCCTTGAAGGAAGTCTTGGAAAACGATTGATTGGACTAAAAGTCGTTTCGAAAGATGCACAACAAGCGATTTCTTTTCGAGAGTCTATTATTCGAAATATTCCATTTGCGATTGCTTATTTGGCCTATACCATTCCTTTCATCGGATGGTTTATCGCGGCGGGAATTGTCTTATTTGAGTCTTTTATTATGATCGGAAATCCGAAGTCCGTTCGATTGGGGGATGAATTGGCCAAAACGTTTGTATTGGATCTTCGCGCAAGATGGCCAAAGACAGCGAAATAACAGGTACAGTCGAGGCGCATAGCCGTGCGCCTCGACGAGAAATGAGAGGACACTTATGAGTTGGATTGATTCGATTTTAGGGCTGTTTTCAAGTGATCTGGCGATTGATCTTGGAACGGCCAATACCTTGGTCTTTATGAAAGGCGAAGGTATTGTGATTAACGAGCCCTCGGTCGTTGCCATCGAAAGCCGGATGGGCAAGATCGTCGCAATCGGGACAGAGGCCAAAAGAATGTTGGGTCGCACCCCGGGGAATATCCAAGCGATTCGGCCCATGCGAGACGGCGTGATCGCCGATTTTGAAATTGCCGAAAAGATGCTCAATCACTTTTTGAGAAAGGCGCATCATCGAAACACGTTTGTCCGTCCGCGCGTCGCAATCTGTGTTCCCTCTCGGATCACGCAGGTGGAACAGCGGGCTGTCCGGGATTCCGCGGAATTGGCCGGCGCGCGCGAGGTCTATCTCATTGAAGAACCCATGGCTGCCGCCATTGGTGCGGGACTTCCGATTTCGGAACCTTCCGGGAATATGGTGGTGGATATTGGCGGAGGAACAACCGATGTCGCCGTCATTTCGCTGGCCGGTGTTGTTTACTCCGAGTCGGTGAAGGTCGCTGGCGATAAAATGGATGACGCCATTATTAGCTATATCAAACGAAAACATAATCTATTAATCGGGGATCACATGGCGGAGCGGATTAAGATCGAGATCGGCTCGGCCTACCCGATGGAAGAACGAAGAACGTTAATGATTAAGGGGCGAGATTTTATTTCGGGCGTGCCCAAGACACTGGTGATTGATGACGCAGAGATACGGGAAGCGTTGCTTGATCCGATCTCGGCGATCGTCAATGCGATCAAGGTTGCGTTAGAGAACACCCCTCCCGAATTGGCGGGAGACATTTTGGATCACGGCATTGTTCTAACCGGGGGGGGGTCTATCTTGCGTGGATTGGATGTGAGACTTCGAGAAGAAACACATCTACCGATTGTCCTTGTGGATGATCCACTCACAACCGTGGTCAACGGAACCGGAAAGGTTCTGGACGACTTGGATTTGCTCCGAAAAGTTTCCATTGCCTCGGAATGGTCAAGATAAAGGGGTAAAGCGGGAAGAGCTCAATCTCAGACGAAGGGGTGGCGCACGGTTGTTCGAATTCAAATCGTTTTTGTCCATCGTTTTGAAGAAGTGCTGGCGTGCTTCTCTCTGTCCTTTGCCATAACAAATGGTGCGGCAAAAAATATTCTATAAACGTCTTATCGCGGCTTCCGTTGCTGCAGCACTTGTGATCTTTCTTGTCGCAATTGGGATCTATAAAAAGCCTGTACAATGGACAGAGTCTTTGGTCGCTGGCGTCATTTATTCTGTCCAAGAAGGAACCTTTGCTGTCTCCTCTGGAATCGGCAATTTCTTTTCCCGCTATTTCTTCCTCGTGGGTTTAAGCGATGAAAATCCAGTGTTAAAAAAAGAGATCGAACACCTCCAAGGCGAGATCAATCGTCTGAAAGAAAAAGAGGTGTTGGCCAATCGGTTGGAGCGTCTGCTCCAGTTTAAAACCGCCTCATCCCTACAGCTCATTGCTGCGACGGTCATTGGCCGAGAAACCGGGCCATGGTTTCAAACACTCATGATCAACAAAGGCCAAGCCGAAGGCGTCAAGGTGGATATGGGGGTAATCACCCCGATTGGCGTACTCGGCAAGGTCGTTAAAGTTTTTTCACATCATGCACAAGTCTTGCTGATCACCGACAAAGGCAGTGCCATTGCCGCCATTGTCCAACGCACACGCGATGAAGGGATCGTTCAGGGACTCGGTGAGGGCAAAGCGCATCTTAAATATCTGCCGAGCGCCACGGAAGTGAAAGAAGGGGACCGTTTGATCACTTCTGGATTGGAAGGCAGTTTTTCTAAAGGGATTGTGATCGGAAAAATTAAAAAAGTGGAAAAACTTCAAGATCGCTTTTTCTTAGATATTATCGTCACGCCCGAAGTCATTTTTTCAAAAGTGGAAGAAGTGCTTATTGTTTCATTGCCGGAACCCGTATTGACGATGGAACCGGAAGCCACCTCAACGCCGGGGACACTGCCCGCCACCTTGCCGACAGTGGGCGTCTCTACGATGAGCCCCCCGATCAGTACCTCCACACCAGTTCGTCAGGAGGGGCGGCGACAATGAAAATCGTTTCTTTGAAATGGCTTTATCCCCTTTTTATTTTTTCCATTTTTATTTTCTTTGTTCCGATACAAACGCTCATCTTAGAGGCCATTAAAATCAATGGTGTAAAGCCGGATATGGGTTTAATCCTTGCGTACTTGATTGGATTGGGATGGGGGAAAAATCAAGGTCTTTTTTGGGGTGCGCTTTTAGGCGGATTTCAAGATCTTTTTTCGACTGGGACAATTGGCCCCCATCTTCTTTTGAACGGCTTGATTGGATTTGGAACTGGACTTCTAGAAACTTTTTTTGTTTATTTTTCATTGCATATTCATGCCGTCATTATGTTTGCTGTGTCTCTGCTACGCGATCTTTCTGGCACTTTGTTTTCCCATGACACATGGAGCGACGTCTCTTATGAGATGCTGGGGAGGGGTCTTTATAACAGTGTTGTTGTACTCGCTATTTTGTTTTTGATCTTAAAACAGCGACATTTTGAAGAATTTCTGATTAAAGGATCCCGATGAAAGAACGCTACTTTCCCGTGGAAGAGAATTCAGAAATTCAAACGCGTGTCTACTTGTTTTTTGGATTTATCATCACTATTTTGGCTCTTTATCTGATTCGTGCCTATGATCTTCAAATCAATCAGAAGGCCTACTTTGAAGGGCTTGCAGAAAATAACCGAATGCGAATTGTATCCGTGATGCCTTCACGCGGCATTATTTTTGACCGCCATGGGATTGCCCTTGTTAATAATATCCCCAGCTTTAATTTGTACGCGGTGCGTGGTGATATGGCTGATCCATCGGCCGTTTTGGATCGTCTTTCCACGTTTATTCTGATCGAAGACATCGACCGTATTCGTAAAGAGCTGCTCTTGAAAAAAGAGCCTTTGGTGTTGACCAAAATTAAAGAGAATCTTTCTCTTTCCGAGATTGCTAAAGTAGAAGGACATTCGTCGGATCTTCCGGGAATCAAGATTACGGCGGAGCTTCGGCGTAACGCGGTCTATGGAAAATTGGCCGCCCATAGTGTCGGCTATGTGGGAGAGGTCTCCAAAGCCCAGCTCAAATTGGAGCGTTATCGCGGATTTCGACAAGGCGATCGGGTGGGTCAATCTGGCATTGAGCAGGCGTATGATTCAACCATTCGGGGGGTGCCTGGGAAAAAATGGGTTGAAGTCAATGTTATGGGACAAGAGTTGAATGTGCTTCGGGAAGAGAAACCCGTTGAGGGAGACGATATTTTTCTAACATTAGATTTGAAATTGCAGAAAGTCGCCGAGGAGGCACTTGGAGAGGAGGCTGGAAGTGTTGTCGCGATAGACCCCGTCAATGGAGAGGTGCTGGCTTTGGTGAGTCGCCCCGCGTTTGATCCCAATAGTCTATCAGAAGGGATTTCCACCCGGACGCTCCTTCCGCTCTTAAATGATAAAAGCCGGCCTTTAATGAATCGTTCTATTCAAGGCCAATATCCACCCGGCTCCACGTTCAAAATTATTATGGGCGCGGCCATATTGGAGACGAAAGAGGCTGATCCTTCTTATTCAATACGATGTAATGGGTTTATGCAGTTTGGAAATCGCGCGTTTCGAGATTGGAAAAAAGAAGGGCATGGCAGTGTTGACTTTCGCCGCTCCATCGTGGAGTCCTGCGATGTTTACTATTACCAGATGGGAAATCGGATGGGGGTAGATACGATTGCAAAGTTTGCCAATCTTTTTGGATTTGGAAAACGAACCGGCTTTTTGCTGGCCTCCGAGAAGCCGGGACTGATTCCCAGTACGGCGTGGAAGAAAAAGCGGCTCAAAGAGCCTTGGTATCCGGGGGAAACGCTTTCTGTTTCCATTGGACAAGGGTATGTTCTTGTGACGCCGCTTCAGATGGGGATGATGATCTCGGCCGTGGCCAACGATGGGACGCTCTACACACCCAAGATGATTCAGAAGGTAAGAAGCCGTCGGACGGGAGTCAATCAAGACGAGCCTCCCGCGAAAGCCACTCCCGTAGAAATTTCCAAAGAGACGCTCGGCCTCTTAAGAAGTGCATTGACTGATGTGGTACAGACCCCACAGGGAACGGCATTTCGATCCAAATCGGAGTTTGTTCCTTTTGCTGGAAAAACGGGAACCGCACAGGTGGTGGTGATTAAAAAAGGGGATGACCGAAAAAAGAAGCTCGCCAAAGAGATCAACGATCACGCATGGTTTGTCTCATACGCCCCTTTGGAGAAACCGAAAATTGCGGTTGTGGTTTTGGTAGAGCATGGCGGTCACGGGGGATCGGCTGCGGCGCCCATTGCCAAGAAGGTCATTGAGGCTTATTTGGTTCCTGACGCGCCAACGCATCCCGCAGAAACAAGTCCCAAGGCAAATCCAGTAACGGTTGAGGGTTAAGAGAGGAATAGGATTTCGATGCTTTCGATGCTTCCGCAAAAACGATTTGATCTGCTTGATTGGTTTTTTTTTGGCGCGCTTTTTGCAATTTTTGGAATCAGCTTGCTCACGATTTACAGTGTCACTTCCAGCACGCCACCTTCTTTTTCGAATATGCCGCTTTATTTAAAACAGTTTTTTTGGATTTTACTTGGGATGGTTGTTTTTACGGTTTTTGCGACAATTGATTATCACGAAAGTGCGCGATTTGCTTATCCTCTTTATTTTTTATCGGTCTTTCTTTTGCTCGTTGTATTGGTTTTGGGACGCGAAATCAATGGCGCGCAGCGGTGGATTTCGATAGGAACACTGAACTTCCAGCCTTCGGAACTCACGAAAGTGAGTACCTTGCTTCTGCTGGCAAAATACTTTTCGGACCATCCCCCGGGCAAAGGGCTAAACATTCAGAAACTGGCGATTCCCTGCGCCTTACTGTTGGTTCCGATGATATTGGTTTTAAAGCAGCCTGATTTAGGCACGGCGCTGGCCATTCTTTCGATCTTTTTCAGCATTGTTTTTGTGATTGGTTTTCGGTCAAAATTTTTGATTTATTTTTTATTGCTTTCTTTGATGATTGTTCCCTTTATCGGACAGGTTTTATGGGGTGGACTCAAACAATATCAAAAAGATCGGATTATCACGTTTTTAAATCCAGCAAATGATCCAATGGGCACGGGTTGGCACATCATTCAATCCAAGATTGCGATTGGATCAGCCGGTTTCTGGGGCAAGGGGTTGGGCGATGGGACGCAGAGCCAACTCAAATTTCTTCCAGAACGGGCGACTGATTTTATTTTTGCCGTTTTTTCCGAAGAGTGGGGCTTCATGGGTATTGTCGTTTTGTTTTCACTTTTTGCATTTTTGTGTTGGTGGGGGATTGATGTGGCGCACAAAGCGAAAGATCTTTTGGGCGTTCTGATTGCAGTGGGAATCGTTGGGATTCTCTCGTTTTATTTTTTGGTCAATGCGGGTATGGCGTTGGCTGTGCTTCCTGTGGTTGGCGTACCGCTTCCGTTCGTTAGTTATGGCGGATCGGCGATGGTCACCAATTTGGGCTTGCTCGGCCTTTTGCTCAATATTAAGTTGAAACGATTTGTCCTGTTTCACTAACCCGCCGACGGGCGGGGGCGAGAACGACTGCTTACGCAGTCTATCCCTGCTCCCTCCCGTTGGTCGCGGCAAATTTGCAAGTGGACAGAATATTAGAGAAAGGTGGGATGTAAACTATGTCGAATGAAATTGTAATCAATGCAACGCCGGAAGAAACTCGCGTTGCGCTGTTGGAGAATAAGACACTCACGGAACTTTATTTTGATCGGAAGCGTGATCGGGGAATTCTCGGTAATATTTACAAGGGCGTTGTTGAGAAGGTTTTGCCGGGCATGCAAGCTGCCTTTGTGAATATTGGCACGGAGAAGGCGGCGTTTCTCTATGTGGCTGATGTCGTGACTGAAAGCGAGACAAAAGAGGGAGAAATCGAGACCATTGACTTAGAAGAGGAATGGGACGAGAAGGCAAAAGAAAAATCCGAAGAGGAGACAGAACCTGATGCACAATCCGATATGTCGCAGACGCACGAAGAGTCGGAGCGGTTGATCGCACCGAGGGTCAAGAAGAACTCTCAGAAGGGCATTGAAGAACTTCTGCATCAAGGGCAGGAGATTGTTGTTCAGGTTTCTAAAGGGCCAATTGGAACAAAAGGGCCACGGATTACGATGTATATCTCTTTACCGGGGCGGTATCTGGTTTATATGCCGCAGGTGAATCAGTTGGGTATTTCCCGTCGGATTGAGCGAGAGGGAGAGCGAAACCGACTGAAAGAAATCATTTGCCGACTCAGAAAGCCGGGAACAGGCTATATTGTGCGGACGGTGAGTGAGGGCATGACCGAGGCCGAGGTCAAGAACGATATCGAGTTTTTGGATTTGGTTTGGCAAAGTACCCTGAAGAAACGGGAAAAATCAAGGGCCCCTGCGCTTTTACATACCGATTTGGACTTAGTATTTCGCACGGCGCGAGATCTTTTTACAAAAGAGATTGATCGTTTTGTGATTGATTCCAAGTCCGACTATGAGCGGATCAAAGATTTTGTTGGGACGTCGCTTCCGCTGTTTTCTTCTCGCGTGGAGTTTTGGGACAAACCAGAACCGATCTTTGAGGCGTATGGAATTGAGGCCGAGATTGTCCGGGCAAAAAATCGCCGAGTCTGGCTGAAGTCGGGCGGTTATTTGGTGATTGATCGTGCGGAGGCCCTCACGGTGATTGATATTAATACCGGCCGATTTGTCGGAAAAAAGGGGTTGGAGGAAACAATTTTCAAAACCAATATGGAGGCGGCCAAAGAGATTGCGTGGCAGGTTCGGCTTCGGAACATTGGGGGCATTATCATTATTGATTTTATTGATATGAAAAAGGAGAAACATAAGGAGCAGGTTTTTCATACCCTTTCTCATGCCTTATCGAGTGATAAGGCGAAGACCAATATTCTGAAGATTTCCGAATTGGGATTGGTGGAGATGTCACGCGAGCGGACGCGCGAGGCGCTGCTTCGCGTTTTGTGTGAGGAGTGTTCCTATTGTGAGGGGCGTGGATATGTGAAATCTCCGACAACCATTTGCTACGAAATTTTCAGAGCGATTCGAAGACTCAACTCGTCTGTTAATGAGAAGAAGATTGTTGTGGCGGCGCATCCTTCGATTGTTGGAACGCTTTATGATCAAGAGCATCACGGGATTGCGGGATTAGAGCGGGAGCTTCATAAAAAGATTTTGTTGAAGGCCGACGCCAATTTTCATATCGAACAGTACGATATTTATTTATTGTAGTGAAAGCGATTCATCAGATTGCAGATCGGTTGCGCATCACGCAAACAGAACTTCATGAAAGACCTATTCATGAACTGATCAGAGCGATTGACGCCGTCTCGAAAATTTTTCTGAACCCATCCCATTCCTTGCGACAAGAGGCAATCGCATGCCTAAGCCAAGAGGCTTCAATAGAAATGGCGATATTCGCCGTAGACGATTGCTTTCAAAACCTGCGATCCCTATCCCTGACAGCACTTTTGGAAGAAGAGCTGGGAGACCCACTGGTGTTAGATTCTTTTCGGTCTCGTAAGGTGGGGCGAGGAAAGACGCGCGCCTTTGGCCCCCAACTGATCACCCATATCTTACCCGGAAATATTCCGTCTATCGGGGTGATGAGTTTAGTCACGGCAATCTTAGTCAAATCGGCATCACTCGTTAAAATCAGTTCCCAGCGTCCCGATCTGACCCCATTTTTTATTCGAGGATTGCAAGCGGTTTCTCCGTTACTGGCTGAATCGGTTGCGATCATTTCATGGAACAATGCGAATCGAAGCGAAATGACAGCAGCCTTTGATCGGTCAGATAAAGTGATTCTCTATGGATCGGACGAGACCGTCTCCACAATTGCCCCGCGGATCTCCCCTCCAACAAAATTGATTGTACATGGCAGTAAAGTCAGTCTGGGATTGATTGCAAAAGAATGTGTTTCTCGTGAAATGGCTGAGCGTGCCGCAATAGATGTCACGCTTTATGATCAACGCGGGTGTCTTTCCCCGCATCTTTATTATATCGAAGCGGGGGGAACGTCCCCTGCGGTGGGAGAAAACACTCCTATTTTATTTGCAGAATGGCTTGCGGATGCGCTTCAGAAAACGCCGTTTCCAAAAGGGTTTTGCTCCGATGATGCCGCATCTGCAATTCAACAGTTACGCGGAGTTGTTCCCTTAAAAGGGGGAAAAGTTTTTGGTTCAAATCGAGGGGTAGAGTGGACCGTGCTTTATGATCCTGATCCGACTTTTGAATTTTCTCCGTTATCGAGAACCATTTGGATCAAGCCCATTCAAACGCTGTTGGATATTGGAACGGTGCTTTCGCCGATTGGGAAAAAGTTCCAAGCGGTTGGCGTTGCGCTTTCCGAATCGGATGAAAAAAGAGAGATGCTCTTCAACCAATTGGGATTATTAGGGGTCAGTCGCATCTGTCCCATTGGTGCAATGCAGAAGCCACCATTGGCGTGGCATCATGACGGCCGATTTAAAATTTTAGATTTGCTTCGATTTGTAGATGAAGAGGATTTTGCGCTGCAGTAAAATGAGTCGGTAGAAACGGTATGACAACTTGAATGGGTTCGACTGAAGGGTGTTGTTATGTTTCTTTGTCGGGGAGTAATAGCACCCTCTGTGCCTATGATATTGAGACACTTCCCCTATGTTAAATTAGAGTAGAG
>JBBTIN010000042.1:31873-52171 GCA_038059935.1 Nitrospirota bacterium | reverse complement strand
TATTCATCGAACCTCAACACTTGGAAACGGCAACGAGACCGAGGGATCCTCGCAGTGTCAAGCCCCGTGTGATTGTATTCCTGTTTAGTGAATAATGCCCTGCTTTTCAAATTCGTTGAGATTCCCTAATCCAGATTTTCTACTGTAATGTCTAAGATCCGGTCAACCGCAAATCGCTTTTCCTCTTCAAGGCGATGGCATCGGGCTAAAAGTCCGATATACCCTTTTCCCTGATAAGTCATCTCTCCCATACGAATAGGGGTGACACGTCGCTTTGTTTGCTCATTCGTATTGGTGATGTAAACAATCGCAATCGTCCGCTTCTTCCGAATCGCCTCGTCAATACGTTCCATTTTGATCGTCAAAGAAAGCGGTTCATTGGGAGTGCGGGATTGATGGGTGTCGCAAAATCGCAGTATCCGCTCATCCAACAAAATATCTCGTTTCCGAACTGGATGCGTCAGGGTTAATCCCTCCAAGGTCTTGAGACGACTGATGGCCACATAAAGTTGTCCATGCGCAAAGGTGCCACGAGAAAGATCAATGATCGCGTTCTCAAACGTGAGTCCCTGACTTTTATGAATCGTAATTGCCCACGCAAGACGCACCGGCATTTGTGTGAATTTCCCAATCGAAACGGGTACCAGTCGGCCTCCTTCACGATCCAGTGAAAACTGAAACATCTCCCATGTATAGGGAACGACATCCTCTTCGGAATCATTGGCAAGAATGACCTGTAACGTTTCTCCTTGGAGGTCAATCGCTTTGATGGTGGCCAGCGTGCCGTTGACCCATCGGCCTCGACTATCATTGTTCAGCATCATGATTCGTGCGCCCACTTTAAGCTCCAACGACACGGCCGTCGGAAATGTATTTTCCTCAAATGTCCCTTCCACGGTCGCCGTAAAAAGATGCTCTTTGTCGGGCAGTTCAAGAAGTCGCGTTCGATTGATCGTGAGCGCTTGCTGATTGGTCGTTGTCAAACAAATACAATCCGCAGCGGCTCCGCCTGTAAGGGAGGCAATGACCTTTGGATTTTCAACCCGTTGATTGAGTTGTAACAGTTCGTCGTCTGAAATCGTATGATCGCGGAGATGATTAAGGATTTCCAAAAAGGCTTCATCGGTTTGACGAAAGACGCGGGTCAGCTCAATCCAGTAAAGGGAAAGGGACTCAAACGCGTGCGCACTAAAAAAATAAGGAGTCTCGTAATGTTGAGCGAAAGCGGCTTCTTCATTGCGTCGGATGACCGGCGGAAGTTGATGTAAGTCACCAAAGAAAACGATTTTTACGCCGCCGAAAGGCTCACCCGGGGCGCGTCCATTAAAGAATAAAAATTGTGCAACGGCATCTAGTAAGTCGGCCCGCACCATAGAGATTTCGTCAATGACGATCACTTCTATTTTTTTATAGAAGAGGGCGCGTTTGCCACGAATTTTTTTAACCGATTCGGGTGTGGTGTTGGGTTTAAAACCGAAAAAAGAATGAATCGTTTCTCCGCCGACATTGATTGCAGATACGCCGGTTGGGGCAAGGATCACAATGTTTTTTGAGGTGACTTCCCGAAATTGCTGAAGCAGTGTTGATTTTCCTGTCCCTGCGCGTCCAGTGATAAAGAGATTGTCTTTCCCTTGTTCTAGAAGATCAAGGGTATTGCGAAATTCGGGAGTCAGTTCAATCTGCATGGGTGTGAATATAAAATAGGATGCGTTTGGCGCATTTGTCAATTCGGCAATTCGCCACTTTGACAGGCTTTTCAAAATTTGTTAGTCTCTGCAAGATTTTGAGAGCAATCCTGTACTAAAACTAAAGGAGATAAAATCATGGACAAACGCACAATTTGTTGTACAAAACTTTTTCAGGTTCTTTCGATGACAGCCCTTTCTTTTTTGGGGAGTCTTTCTCTTGTCTTGGCAATGGAGCCTAGTGAAGGAACCGCCTCGGTGAAACTTTCCGGGGAGTTTCGAACGCGGGGATTTTATACGGACAATATTGATCATCCAATAGTAGTAGGAAGTAATTCTGGTGCAGAAGCATTTGGCGATATGCGCTTTCGATTAAGAACGAAAGTCACATCCGAGCATGCAATGGGTGTGATTGTGGCCGATTTTGTAAACGGTTATTGTGCCCCATCGGTTGCAACGGTGCAGTCGGTCGTTCCGTTAGGGCCAGTTGCCGGAGCACCCATATTGATTGACCAGGCATCGGGTTGCCCGATGGGAACGGTCCCGACCGGCAATGCCCGATTTGGCACCGGAACTGCCTTTGGTCATTCGCTCAATATTGTCGGAGTGAAAGAGGCATACCTCATGTTAAACATTAAAGATACAAAGTTGGTGGCTGGCCGAAAACATTATCGTTTAGGACATGGCTTGGTTTTATCCGATACCGCAACAGGGGTGGCTGGGCGGAGGGCATTTGGGCCAATTACGCTGACCGTTGCGGATTTGAATCTGGGCGATCCCGCGGCCATTGGAATGCCAGGGACGGGAACAGGCGATGATTCTGATTTCTATCTAATTAAGGTTACCGATACGCCGCCTGCCGGTTCTCCCTATTATGGAGCAGAAAAGTATCAAGCCTATTTGGGCTGGCTGGCCGATCCCAATGGGAATCTGACTTATAACGGTGTAAGCGCGAACGAAGCCACGATGGGGCTGTTCGGTCTTTCGCTCCATCGCTATACGTATCGCACCGGTGGCCCAGTGATTGATATGGAATTAAACACTATTTGGGGCAGCATTGAAGGTGCAGGTGCCGCGGATCCAAAGATATCGGGCATGAGCGCAATGGCAGAAGTGACCATGGGAAAATCGGAAGTGACTTTTGTTTATGGTTCGGGACAAGACCCAATGCAAACTCCTGCGACGGGAGGCAAGCTCAATGTGAATGCGCTCTCTGCAAACTATAAACTGGGACAGATTCTGATTGATAATGGTTATCGTTCAGATCGAGACGGTGGAAGCCTGGACGTGAAGGGGCGTGGCATTGTCGCGCTCAAAGGGGCTTATAAGATTGTAGCGAACGAGAAGCATTCGGCTGATGTCGCGGTGATCTTTGCGCAAACCACTGAAGATGCAAGTACAACAGTGGCTAGCCATAATTTGGGTGTTGAGGTGGGAGGCCACGCGGAATGCAAACTGGATAAAAATCTTGCGCTTTCCGCAGGGATTGGCTACCTCTTTGCTGGAAAGGCATGGGAGACGTTAAACACTAATACGCACAATCCGATTCATCTCCACGTTGGCGCGACATTGTCATTTTAATCCCTCCCCTTCAAGGGGAGGTTAGGTGGGAATTGTTTTTTTCAATGCAAAAACGCATTTTAACTGGGGATCGCCCAACTGGGCCGTTGCATCTGGGCCATTATGTGGGGTCATTGCAAAATCGCGTTGCCCTTCAGGATTCGTACGAGACATTTATTCTGATTGCTGACGTACAGGCTTTAACCGATCATTTTGATTGTCCTGACATTCTCAAACGCAACATTCGAGAAGTGGTGGCCGATTATATTGCCGTTGGAATTGATCCGGCCAAATCAGCGATTTTTATCCAATCGCTGATTCCCGAAATTGCGGAACTTGCCACCTACTTTATGAATCTGGTGACGATTGCGCGGTTACAGCGCAATCCCACCGTCAAAGACGAGATCAAGCAAAAAGGGTTGCAAGATAAACTGACGGCCGGTTTCCTGACGTATCCGATTCATCAAGCGGCGGACATTGCCATCTTTGGCGCGCATCTGGTTCCCGTCGGAAAAGACCAATTGCCGATGATCGAACAAACGACTGAAATTGTTCGTGAGTTTAACAAGCTCTACGAAAATGTCTTGGTGGAACCCAAGGCGGAACTCGGCGCGGTATCAAGGCTACCGGGTATTGATGGACAATCCAAGATGAGTAAAACACTCAATAACGCGATTTATCTTTCAGACGATGCCAAGACGGTTGAGAAAAAAGTCATGCGGATGTATACCGATCCGACGCGAATTCATCCGACCGACCCCGGCCATGTTGAGGGAAACCCCGTCTTTATCTACCACACGCTTTTCAATACGGATCAAGAAGAGGTTGCTGATCTTTCTGCACGGTACGAAAAAGGAGCTGTCGGTGATGTGGAGGTCAAACAAAAACTGGCCAAGGCACTTAATCTTTTTTTAGACCCGATTCGAGAGCGACGCGCGAAAGTGACACGCGACGAAGCGCAAATTGATGCCATACTGATTGATGGAACCCGTCGAGCGCGTCTTGTCGCACAAGAGACCATGCGAAAGGTGCGAAAGGCCATGCAGATTGATTACCCGAATTATACGAGATGAAATAAAAAAAGAGGGCAACGTGCCCTGCGAAGGGGCGATCCCGTTTGTTCGGTTCATGACGCTCGCCCTTTATCATCCCGAATACGGTTATTACACATCCTCACGAGAAAAGATTGGATTAGCGGCTGATTTTGATACCAGCCCATCAATCCACCCGATCTTCGCAACATTGCTGGCCAAGCAAATTATTCAGATGGCACAATCGCTGGATTGTGAAGTCATCTCCTTAATCGAATTTGGTGCTGGCGATGGAACACTTTGTCGTGGCATTTTGGATTTTATTCAAGAATCCGCACCCGCTCTTTTTTGCAAAATCGTTTATATCATTATTGAAACGAGCCCGTCGTTTCGGTCGCGCCAGAGAGATCGCCTTTTGCCGGCGTACGCGCAGGTCGTTCAATGGAAGGATGAGATGCCGGAGCGCGTGATCGGCATTGTTTTATCCAATGAATTTGTGGATGCCCTTCCCGCACATCGTCTTCGGGTCGAGAATAGCACCTTAAAAGAAGTCTACGTGACTTTGAAGAATAATCTCTTTTCCGAAGTATTAGGGGCACCGTCTGATCCGGCACTGCTCGCTTATTTTAATCGGCTTTGCCTTCCCAACGGATCGTTTGATCTGGAGATCAATCTGCTTGCGTTGGATTGGATGCAAAAAATTTCATTAGGACTTCAGAAAGGGTTTGTCATCACGATTGATTATGGCTATCCAGAAAAGCAACTTTATAGCCCTTTGCGTAAACGGGGGACATTTCTTTGTTATTACAAACATACGGTCAACGAAAACCCCTATCAGCATATTGGGGAGCAGGACATGACCACCCACATTGACTTTACCGCGTTAGCACGGGTGGGAAAAGAGGGCGGCCTTTCTGTCATTGGGTTTACCGATCAGACTGGTTTTCTAATGGGATTGAGAATTGATCAGGAAATGCAGCGTTATGCCGACCAAATGGAAGAGTCGGACGAAGCACGTCGTCATTTTCTTGCGATGAAGGAATTGATTGCGCCGGATAAAATGGGCAGGCCGTTTAAGGTTCTTATTCAGGGTGCGGAGATTCCAGAAGATATTAAACTTGCTGGCTTGACGTTTAAAGCGTTTCCGAAGAATGTTTTAGGGGAACGTCTCGCAGGGGACGTTCCCCCCCTGCGAATGGCGTAAACACCAACGGGAAGACCATCGTGAAAAGTGTTCCGTGCGGATCACGCGGAGAAACCGTAATCTGACCGCCATGATCCGATATAATCCGATGCACAATGGCGAGTCCCAAACCGGTGCCGCCTTTCTTTCTGGAAAAATAAGGAAGAAATATTTTATCCCGATCTTCCGGTGCGACGCCTGGCCCATCATCTCCCACCATAATAGAAACCTGTTGCGCGGGCATGTCGTATGTCGTGGCAATATAAAGACCGCCTTGACCGCCCATTGCAAAGACGGCATTTTCAATCAGATTCACGAAGACCCGCTTGATCTGATCATGATCCAGAGAAAGCGGTGGTGTGGTGTCCTCTAATTGGAGATTCACCGTAATATCTTTATTTCCTGATTGGTAAAGCAAAAGTACCTCTTGCAAGATGGGCTCAATTCGTTGCAGGACACAATACGGGGCGGGCAGCCTTGCAAAATTTGAGAATTCATTGACCAATGCCGTTAACGCGTGCACCTCATTGATAACGATTTTTGTAGACGCATCAAAGATTTGGTCAAAATCGGGCGATCCTTCTTCATACTTTTTCCGAAGGCGTTGTGTTGCCAATAAAATAGGCGTGAGCGGATTCTTTATTTCATGCGCCATCTGAAGCGCGACCTCTTTCCACGTGGCAATGGTTTTCGCGCGCAGCAGTGCTTCACGGCTTTGTTTCAGATCACCCGTCATTTTATTAAATGAGGCCACTAACATTCCCAACTCATCTCTGGCCGGAAGATTGATACGAAAATCGAGATCGCCCTGCGCGACCCGCTGCGTTCCTTCCGCCAATTTCTCCAATGGAATACTGATCGTGCGCGCGAAGTAAATACCAAACCAAGTCGCAGAAAAAATAATCAACAAAACAATAATGGAAAAAGAAATCAGATAGCCCCCCTTAATCGGATTCTTAAAAGCTTTCAGTTGCTTATATCCTTCAGAGGCTTGCTGAATGGTTTCCATTTTCCCAGAAAGCGCAGGGGGAATCCTGTTATCCACGGCCAACACCTTATTTCCCATGACTAAAATGGCGCGAACGATTTCTCCTTTGATCCCTTCTTTAATAACCATCACGAGCGGATCGTTTGGAGCATCCTTTGTCAAAAGATTCGCCGGGAAAGAAGGAAAGCGAGACCCTTCTGCCCAGTCTTTCTTTGTCCACGTTGAGGCAATAAAAGTGCCGTCACGGGTCATCAGGTGAATCGCGTGGACGCCATATTCATTTTGTTTTTCTTCGAGCACGGAAAGACAGTCTTTTGAACAAACCGATTGCTTTAAGAGAGGTGAGTCGGAAAAATCTTTTCTGATTTGTTGGGTAAAAAGTTTTGTGACCCATCGTGTTTGATCATGATAATGCTGCGCCACTTTCAGCGACGCGTCCAATGAACGTTCCACCTGCACGGAAAACCAGTTATCAATGCTGCTGGTGAGAAGACCCGATGCCACAATAAAAAGAAGCACGGAAGGAATCAGAGACAGTCCAATAAAGGCGGCAATCAGCTTGGTCTTAAAGCGCGTTTTCTTTTCTTTTCTTTCAAAATAAAGTTTAATCAGATTCCGAGAAAGCAATAAAACAAGAATCACAACCAGCGTGATGTTCAAGTTCATTAAGGTTAAAAACAAAATATTAGTCGAAACAAATGGAAGGGGATCCATCCCTTGAAAAATCATGAGGGTTCCAGTCAGGGAACCAATGAGAAAGAGCGTGGCCAAAGCAATGGGTAATGATTTTTTTTTGGATCTCATTTCCATATCACTTCTAATGTGGGTCTGCGTAGAGAGATTCCGATTTGTTCCATGGCGTATCTAAATCTAAAAAGGGAACAAAAAAGAGGAGACGATCAAGATGCAGCGGAACCTGTGCCGCTTTCATTTGCGCTTTGACCCAAACAGAATAACGATGATTTTTCTTTAAGCGCGTGATGGGTGTCAAACGAATTTTTTCGCCTCGTGCGACAAAAGATTCCATCTCATTTTGCGAATCAAACTGATAGACGGCCGAATGCGCGCCTTCAAACCGACGTACGGCGTAAACCCGAGTCAGCGTATCGTATTTGACTTGATAACGAATCGTTTTCTCGGCAACTTCTTCATAAAACCAATTCTTATGTTTTTGATTTAATACAACATAATAGTAAAAATCTTTTTCAATCCCATCTTGAATATCCCGTTTTATTGTTGCGTTAAATCCCTTGATGAGTTCAAACGAAACGAAAATCTCTTCGTTTTTTTTTCCTACGTTCAGATTTCTAATCCGTGGGCCTGTCGCGGCTTCCAGCGGCAAAACGGACAGGAGTGCAATTGCCAAGATCAAAGCCCATATTCTCATTAAAAACCGTGTCCTAATGTGAAATGATACTCCGATGCGGATTCCATTTTTTCGCGATCGAGTTTATATCCCCAGTCCATTCGAAGCGGCCCAAACGGTGTGTTCCAATACAGTCCGACGCCAACAGTGGACTTGATCTCTCTCATTTTAATTTCCTTAAATTCACGCCAGACGTTTCCATGATCAAAAAAGAAGACCGCGCCAAACGATCCATAGAGGAGAAAGCGGAGTTCTTCATTTAGAATGAGCATTGCATTGCCTCCCTTTGGAATGCCATTCACAATCGTTTCTCCATCTACCCCAAGTTTATTTTGCGCGTATCCTCGAACGGTACTCCTTCCTCCAGAAAAAAAACGTTCGGAGAGTGGAATAATGCTCGTCTCTCCAAACTTTTTAGATCCACCAATGCGCAGTGAGAGGGCGATGGTACTTTTAGGGGTCGGAGAGAGGAAGCCACTGCTTTGGTGCGTGATTTTGTAAAACGTGGCCAACTCTTGCGATCCGAGGATTTGCGCGGCATTTCGGAATGTGATTGCATGAACCGATCCGTGGGTGGGATTGAGCAAATCGTTTCGCGTATCGCGAATAAAAGAAGGATTGAGACTCCCAATGAAGAGACGACCAATATCTTGCTGTGTCAGGGTAACGCCCGGCTTGACGTTGGAGATCGTGGTATCTTTATACTCGTAAAGAAGAATCGTTTTCCACAGTCGGGAAAGACTTTTTTCGAAACTCACTGTTGCCAAAAATGCCTCTTCGTCAAATGGCTTGAATGTCCCGGCTTGTGTCAAAAAATAAGTGGTGCCAATAATAACATTCGTATCGTATGAAAAAATGTGCGGCTCTTTATAATGAAGACTGTATCGCCGTTCGACGCGGCTTCCTTCGGCGCGTCCGCTGATTCGGCGTCCCGTTCCAAACAGATTTCGATGCGTGATCTCAAAAAAACCGCGAACGCCTTCACTGTCCCGATAGCCAGGGCCAAACTCTGTTGCGACACGCGAACGTTCAACCACCGTCAGATTCATATCGGAGCGGGTTTTAGCGTCGGCATTTCGCGTCGGTTCAAAACGGATTCCAGAAAACAAACCAGTTTGATTGAGTCGTTGCTGACTCAATAAAACTTTTTCATAATCGTAAGTATCTCCCTCCTTGAAGCGCATCTCACGCAGGAGGACATTGTCTTTTGTTTTAAGGTGTCCCGTCAGTTTAAGCGGACCGAAAAAAATCTGTTCTCCTTCTATGATCTGATATTGAATATGGGCAAAACTGGCGTCCTCGGAGAAGGTCACTTCCGTATCTATCTTGGAATCGGCATATCCATGTTTTGCATAAGCGGTTAGCATTTGTCGTGCCCCTTCTCGTGCAATCTCTTTGTTATAGGGATCCCCTTGTCGAAATAAAAGTGATTTTGAAATTTCTTTTTCAGAAAGTTTTTCCGCCCCTTTCAGCACAATCGAATCAATCCGAGTCCGAACGCCTTCTTGAATTTGAAAGGTTAAGTCTGCCCACTCTTTTTTCTCATCAAAATTAATTTCCTGGGTGACATGTACTGATTGAAACCCCTCTTTTTTATAGAAGAGGGTCAAGTTTTCCACATCTTCGTTCAATCGTTCTTTCGTATAATAGGTCTTTCTTAAAAGCCCTTCTTCTTTGATCTGAACTAATTTTTTTAATCGCCTTTGAGAAAAGAGTTTCGTTTCAAGAAATCGAATCTGACGCATTTTTGTACGAATCAGATTTTCAATCGTGAAATGCGCTTCAATCCGATCGCAAAGTCCGCGCTCATTCAAAGCCTGCTCGCAGTTTTTCCCGCTGGAGAATCCTTTTGTTTTAACTTGAACTTCTACAAAAGGGTACCCCTTTTCACGATAAAAATTTTTTATTGCGCGAGCCCCTTCCTCTAATGCCTGATCGAGGTCGGTGGTTTCCTCGTTAATGGGAATGAAAGGGGAGAGCGACTCTTTTCCGGTCAGCGTGCTCACGCCATGAAAAAGAAAATCTATTTTATGCGAGGCAAAAATCGGAATCTGAACGGAAACGGTCTGACTTTGAGGTGAGAAATGAACGGAAGGGGGACCAATGATGGCTCTTAAATATCCCTTTTGGGTATACAGTTTTTTGAGTCGTTTCATATCACTTGAAATCTGCTGGGTGCTGTAGTAGTCCGGTTTTTGTGATACGGTGGAAAGTTGTAGAATGAGATCTGGAAAGACGGGGTCTTTGGTGAAAGAGAGACTTTCAATCCGTGCGCGATTTCCCTCTTCTATATTCAATTGTATCAATATTTGAAAAGGATCTTCTGGCTGTGTTTGAAAGTCGCTTTTAATTTGAACATTAAAATAGCCTTCGCTTTTATACAAAGCATCAAGGGCTGCAACCTGTTTTTTCCATTGGTCTTCGTCAAACGGTTTATTGGGCGAAAAGGAGAGCGCGTTGTAAATCTCTTGTTCGGAAAATTGGCGTTGTCCAGAGACGGCAATCTTCGTAATCATTCGCTTTGCGGAAAGCATCCATTGGATCGCAATTTTATTTTCCGAAATCGGGGTGACGTTTAATATGACTGACTTTATTTTTCCTGTCTCATAAAGCCGCGACATGATTTGTCGAATGACGCTGGTTTGGTAACGGTCCCCGTTTTTTATTTCAATCAGTGAACGCAATGATTCATCGAAGGCGTCCCCTTTGGAGTCAAAGGAGATTCCTGTAATGGTCTTTTCCTCCCATTCCGAAGCGAACAAGGGAAAGGGAATGAAGATCAATATATAAAAAGCGATTAAAATTAAATTTCTTATTTTCATCTATCGTAACCGCATTTCATTTCTTCGCTTTCGGAAACCGTTATCCCGGCTGCGGGAAGCGCGGATAGACTGCGAAGCAGTCGTTCTCGCAGAGGGCCGCGACATCCTCATTGGAGTTCGAAGCGAAATCTAAGGTCACCGCCGAGTTGTCCTTTTTCGTTTCGTTCCACACCAATGGAAATATTTCTCCCCAAATCATGAAACATTTGTATGTTAGCCTCTTCTGTGGGATCAAATGAATTAGAATAAATCACCAACAGTTTGTCGTTTAATACCCTTTTTTCCGCAGTGAAGATTGTGTTCTTGGACGATTTCCCGCTGGGAACGCCTATGCTAATGCGATCCAATCCCGTGAATTCTTGTACGGGTGCGGCAAGGAGTCCGGCGATCACCTCGGAGACGACGGATGTCGTTACCGTATTGCCACCTGCGTCTGACTCTGCCAATTCCGTGGTGGTCTTGCCAAACGCAAGCAACGAGAGAATGTCGGCGCTAAGAAGCGGCGGAAAAGAGATGATGTCCATAAAGAATTTAGAAATCGTTCCCATCAGAGAAAGTTCGACCGTGTAATCCCGAACCTTCGATTGTCCTTTAATGTCAAAGAGCGGATCAATCTTTTCGGGATTCACAAATTGAACATTACCGGATGTGACCTTAAATTCATTCGCTCGGAAAGAAAATGTCCCCTTTGGAATATTGACTTGACCAAATAACAACGGTCTTTCCAAGGTTCCCTTTAGAAAAAGGTCTACTTCCAAAGGCACTTTCGCAATATTATTTTGCACTGCGATATTGTCTTTTCCTTCAAGACGAATTGAAAGATTTGTTGTTTGGGCAAAAGGAAGGTTAATGGGAATACGTTCTTCCTGATTCTTTCGCCATTGATTAAGCAGGTCGAGCATGTTCACCCGTTTTTCATAGAGTGCTTTATCAATATGGAGTGATCCTTCTAACGATTGTGCCTCTCTGTTTCCTTGAAAGATGAGTTTTCCCTCAATGACCGATTTTACATCCGGGATTAAACGAACCGGCATTTTTTGCAGATCAAATTGAAATCCAAATCGCGTGAGTGAAAACCCAGAAAGATCTGCCCGGCCAAATCCTGCAAATTGTCCTTGCCCCATTTTTCCAGAAACATTTTCTAACGTGAGAGATTGTTTGTTTAAGACCAATGAAAGTGCGGTGATTGCAATGGGGTCGGAGAAATTGGCGAGCGCGATCAATCCCGTATCGAGCGAAAGGATGCCGGCCATTGTTGGGTTTTCCCACTGATCGCTAATGCGAATATCCATTTTAGCAACGCCATTTGCGGAATAAACCTTGGGTGTAAAAAGACGTAGAAGATTAAGATCGGCGGCCCCTTTGATGATCAGTCCTAAGTTTTTAAAAGGGGTTAAACGGCCAGAGACACTCAGATCGGTATTGGCCCCTTTGAAGACCGCGTTCTCAATTTGGTAGTCTCCTTTCTTGGCCATGAAAGTAACCGCGCCGTCGTTGACCAATAAATACTCGCCCCATTGCGCGGAAAGAAGTGAGAGCGTTCCTTTGATGTCCGATTCCCAAAGTGATTCCAAAGTGCCTTGCCCCGAAAATGTCCCATCCGAATAAAACGAAATTTCGGAAAGGGGAGCTTGGCGTTTTAGAAATAACGCATGAATGGGAAAATCGGAGAAGCGCGTTTCAAACGAGACGGGATAGGGCTTTGGTGTTCCCACCGTTCCTGACAAAGAAAACTTTTTTTGAGGAAAGCTGATCGAGAAGACAACCGACTTGTCTTGCCAATCGGCTTTAAGCGTTCCCAAGTCCAAAGCCACTTCTTTATATTTTGCATTTTCAATGGTCGCAAAGAATTTTAGTTTGGGCGTAGATAGTGTTCCTTTTCCATTGACAGTCAGGAGTGTTGCTTTCCCTTCGATATGGGGTATTCGTTTTGTGATCAGGTTGATTTCCTGCAATAGAAGTTCAGATCCTTTTGCGTCGAGCGTGTAGTCCCCGGTGTATGCAATTTCCGCATCTCCTTCCGCTGTCATTTCGTTTTTCTCCAAGAAAATATTACGCAGCCGCACTGATTTCTCTGTAACGTTCATGAGTAAACGGCCATTTGTAAAGGGTTCCCCATAAAGAGAACCTTCGCCAAGCGTCAACGGCCCTGAAATCACAACTGCATTGTCAACCCCTTTAATGCTGACCTCTCCGGACGCAAGGGTTGAAAAAGGAATATTGTTGGCAAAAAGGGCGATCATCTCTTGCGGGTTGATTGAACGGGCGTCTGTCGTAAATTGGTAAACAGAGGGTGTGTTTTGATTGGGCAGATGAAACGTTCCATTAAAGCGATAAAGCGGGTCATTGCCTGTAAATTTGATAGGCCGGGCACCTTCTAGTGTGCCATCGCGAAAGGTTAATATTTTATCTTGATAAAGCAGATTGGTTTGGAATGCCCCAAAAGGAAGCCGTTTTAATGTCCAATGATCGAGCTTGATTTGTCCGTCAAACGAAGGCTGCTTTGGCGTGCCAGAAAGGGCGCCTGCAATATAAAATCGGCCTGTTAAAGGAATCTGCAACGGATCGGCTAATGTCTTAATCTCATCGCCGCTGATCCACGCATTAAAAGCAAATCCGGTTGATTTTTCAAAGCGACCGGAAAGCGAGGCCTTTCCTTGCGGGAACGAAAGCATTCCCTGATGAATTTGAAAGCCATCGCGCGACTTAGACCAAACCCATTTTCCCTCATTCACCAAAGAGAGCAGGCGGCTAGGAGAGGCGGTGGTAATCGCTTTTGTAATTTGCCGCCATTCATCCATATGGGAAGTCTCTGTTTTTTCACCGCGACCAGCAGTGGTACGACCCCTGCGAGGAGCGGTCAATTCCGCAGGTGGCCGTGCCGTCCGACGCATTTCAAGGATTCCTGCGCCCTCAATGTCATTGGGGTTTGTCCCAAAGCCCGTGAGCGTGATTGTTCCTTTTCCCAATAGTCCAGAAAAAATGGCTGACTGATCGGCTTTTTCGGCCGAAAGAAAATGAGCAACTTTATCGAGTGCGTAATGATCGTATTGAAGGGAGACGGTATAGGCGCCTTTTTCTGAAAAGGAGGCCTGCTCTGGAAGTTGAATCATTGCCTCTCCGACTCCTTTTCCTGAAAAAAGATTCGCTGAAATTTTTTTAAACACTGCTTTTTTATTTTGGTATAGAAATTCAGATTGAAGCGATCCAATTTCTTCTTCTTTGGAGAAGAAATGCGCAATAGAAAGATTTCCTTTCATGACCGGATTCGTGAACGCGCCAGATAAAAGGCCTTCAAACTGGAGATTTCCTGAAAGAGGGGATAAAACACTCTGGGTTGGAAGGGCATCCTCAATGGGTATCTTTCCAGCAAATTTAAGATTCAGCAGGGGTTCGGATGCCCCCTTTTCTGAGAGCAATACGCTGCCCGTAACGCTAAGTTTTGTCTGACCTGCCTCTGCGTTGATCTTAGTAATCTCAATAGACAAAGGGCTATTTGGCTTGGCTTTGTTAATAACGATAACGCCTTCTAGTGGACTGAACCGCTTTTCTTGATTTTCAAAAAGCATGTGGCCTTCTTTCGCCAAGAAGCGGATTGGGAAACGATCCATCTGAAAACTCGGTTCGATGGTCATGTCAAAAGGATCAAGATGAAATTCCCTGTTCTTTGCAAGATAAGCCAATTTTCCCTGTTGTATTTGAATGCGTCGAATAACCGCCTTTTGTTTTTTTTCTTCCGGGAAGTGGATCGCGCTTTTGGGAGTCAGTGTCAGTATCGGCCGATCCACAACGATTTTAGAAATAAAAAAAGAGGACGTGAGGAGCGACCAGAGGTTAAAAGAAACGGTGACATTTTCAATGGAGAGCGAGGTGTTTCCATGCGATGTAATCTGCCTGATCTTGACGGAAGGCGGAAAAAAATGCAGCTGCGATTCTTTGATTTGTACCGACTGAAGCAATACTTTTGCTAATTGTTTTTCTATTTCAGAGGCGACTGCCTTGGAAAGAAACTGGGTTTGTTTGAGCCAAATGAGTGTTCCCGTTCCAAATAAGAAGAGACAGAAAAGAAAGAAAAATAAAATGAACTTCTTTTGCAACGAAAACGCCTTTTCTACCCGCGGTGTTTTTTCTCCACTTCAACAAACTTCATTCTAATCGCAAAAAGGGTTTGTGTCAGCATTTCCTGTTCTTCTTTTGTCAAATTTCCATTGGTCTTCTCTTCCAAGAGTGAGATGAGATCAATCACTTGTCGGGCCAGCGGCAATTGAACGGACGATTCTCCACCCGGTGGCGTGCCACTCTGACCCAGATGCATCAGCGCCGACGTCGCGAGAGACATGACGAAAGAACTAAAGGTGACTGGAAGTGGGGCATGCCCCGATGCGTGTTCGTGTGTGGGCACCTCTTTTGTTTGCGGAGCGGACGCATCTGAAAAGGAAGACCGTTTGTCTCTGACTTCGAAATTTGTCTCTTCTGACATTGATTATACTCCTATTTTGATGGGCCGAAAGGTACCATAAAAACGGCGATTTTTCAAATTGTCTATGTGGGATGGATTCCCCCTTAGCAAAGGGGGGGAGGGGGGTTGTTGTAAAAATGTTCCATTAAAAGCCGATACCCAGATCAAAGTAGGTTTCTTTCTTGCCGCCCAGATCGCGTCCTTGGGCAAAGCCAAAAACAAATTGTATCGGGACATGATAGGCGAAGGTCATATTGAGTTTCAGTTCGGCTCCAACCCCTTGTTTAAGAGATTTTGAAAAATGACCTCCCTGATACCACGTACTGCCCGCATCCAGAAAAACTTCCCCGTGCAGTTTTGAAAAAAAGAATGGCCATGTTTTATATCCGCGTTCAATATTTTGTATTGGAAAACGATAGGCAACGGTTCCAAATGCCGTACGACTTCCTACGAATAACTGTTCTGGGTAGCCTCTGGGGGTATGAGAAAAATCTCGAAATTCCCGATTTCCATCCGTAAGGGAGCCTGATAACTCAATTGCCAAAACATGATTGGGTTTGAAAAACGTGTCGTATCGGCTTAAATCCGCGTCATAGATTTTAAAATTATCATCGCTTCCAAAGTCTTGATCGAAATGCCGATAGCGAAGAGAGAGAAAAGAGCCTTCTTCAGGGCTGATTGAAAACGGGTAATCTTGCGTCGAGTCATAAAACCAAGCGACTTCAAGACTGCCGAGATTCTCTATGTCATCAGGATAAATTCCCGATGCAATCTCAAAGGCTTCGGCCTGCGAATTACGATACTCTAATAAGAGTGATTGATATTTTTGAAAAAAAATCTGTTCAAACAAAACGCCGAGCCTTAATCCCTGTCGCTTTTCACGATAATCTAAAAACTCCACGGATTTGTCGTCTGAGAAATGCGTATAGGTATTGTGATGATTAAAGATGCCCACATAAAATGAGGGCCAAAAAACATTGTTATGGTAATCAAGTGAAAAAGAAAGTCGTTGATCGTTTTTAAACGCCTCGAAATTAAATGCGTGTTTTCCTAAAACATCCGCACCGCCTGTGGCAATGCCCAATATTCTTCCTTTGATATTGCTATACCCAATCTTTGTCGGCACCCAATAGCGCGGCTTGAGTGTCGGCCAGGGAGAGTATGGCTTGGCAGGAAGGGGCATGGGTTCTTGTTTCTGCGGAGCGTCCGCTGCGGGTACCTCAACCCCCGCAGCCGGCGTTCCGGCCTTTTCTAAGGGGGAATCCGAATCCACCCTTTTCCATTCGGACGGGTTCAATGGCATAGAATGGAGATCGAACCCGCGGCTGCTGTAGGATGAAAAAATAATGGTATCCCCTGTCGGACTGATGTCCGGCATAAAAGCCCCGCCCAAAAGATGGGTCACCTGAAAAAGGGTGTCTGTTTTTAGTTCATAAGCAAATAAATTATAAATGCCGGTGCGGTCGGAAGAAAATAAAATGGTTTGGCCATCCGGCGACCAAGTGGGCGTCAAATCCAACGCCTTATCAATATGAATTGGTTTGATTTGCTTTGGCGGAACGTCCGCTGCGGCATTGATGTCAATCAGATAAATATCTTGATTGCCATTCTTCCAGCCACTGACGGCAACTTGCTTTCCATCGGGCGACCATTTCGGATGACTCAAATTCATCACAGGATCATTCGTTAACTCCATGACTTCATACTGGTTTGTATCCAGATGGTAAAGAATAAGATGGTCTGCCCCATTGTCTCCTTGTACTGCAATCAAATCGGTTCCATTGGGATGGAAGTCTGGGTCACGAAGGCGAGCCCCTTTTGTGAGACGTTTTACTTCTTGGGATTTTAAATCGTAGAGATATAGATCACTATAGAGAGAATAATTCTTGAAATTTTCCAACTGAGAGAATGCGATTTGTTTTCCATCAAGCGACCATGAGGCGGTCAACCCGAAATTACGGCGCGTTAGGAATGCGTCTTTTTTGTCTGGGCGGATGAGATGTAAAGCGGGATATTCACGCGGATTGATGCGCGTAGAAAGGATTTCCCCATTGGAGCTTATTTGTGCCCCGATATTGATGTCGCCATCATTCATGAGAGGTTCTGTTGTCGTGAGGCCAATTTGTTTTAACGCCGTTTGTTTCGCGGCATATTTTTCAGTGAGTGCCGTTTTCCATTGATCCCAGAGCGTGACGTAAGAGACGCCAAGCGTTTCTTTTGCATTGTCATCCACCTGAAGGGGAAAGAAATTATTGCTATAGTTTTGACTGATTTTTTTAACGGCCTCATCCCCAAACCGTTGCCGGAGATAATCAATAAAGCGCGCGCCAAAAAGATACGGAATCTCTCCACCAGGCCAACTGACGCGATTGCCCGCGGCTTGATCAATCGTTGGAAATTGGTTTTCTAAAATAGCCATACGAAGTAGCATCTCGGCGTATGCGCTGTTGGCGCGATCTGATGCGCCGGATAAGGTCTCTTCGCTGGTGGCCAGTCCTTCAATCAGCCAGACGGGTTGAAGCGTGTTTGGAAAGGTGGAATTGAATATTCCAAATGGGAGTTCGTAGCGGCCAAAGAGGGCACGAATCGTTGCGGGCAATCCGCCGGCCATATCCAATTGCAGGATATGCGTATATTCATGGGTAATGACATCACGGAGCCAGTCCTCTAATCTTTCTGGAAACGGGATCACAGAAGATGGCGGCGGAGTTAAGTTAACCATGATGATGTTATTGGGAATAGGCGTGGCCATGCCATTTGAAACATCTTCTTGGTCGCTTAAAACCAATTCTGTTTTTCGCTTGGGTTCCCAGCCGATTCTCGGTACAAGAAGGGCGTGCGCCTCTTCTGCAATTTGTGCCGCTTTTTGGGCTGCGGGCTCTTCTCCTTGATGAAAATGAATATTAAAATGAGCCGTCTCGATTGTTTGCCATTTCAGGGCGGGGTCAAATTTCAGATGCGAATGCATTGGGGTCGGGATGCAGCCCAAAAATAAAAGGGAGAGGAATAGAATAAGGGTTTTAAGGATCATAGGAATTATGCCATCTATAATTAATTAGAAAAATATAGACAGGGTGTAATTACACACGTCGCCCTTCCTACTTAATCTTTGTCCCCGGCGGAATCTCTTGTAAAAACGTGGCCAATTCTAAGACGCCATCTGCCCCTGCAGCCAACAACATCCCTTCAGAAAGAACACCTTTTAATTTCACCGGAACCAAATTGCAAACGAGAATAATCCTTTTGCCAATCAAAGACTCCGGCTCATATTTTTCGGCAATGCCAGCCACCACCTGACGGGGTTTCTCTTGTCCAATGTCCACCTGAAGCTTTAAGAGTTTTGACGATTTCGGAATGCGCTCCGCCGCTTTGATCAGCCCCACCCGTAACTCGGTTTTGCAGAAGTCCTCTATAGTAATTGATGGAGTAGACGATGCAGGGATTGGGGATAAAACAACGTCCTTGTTGGGTTCCATTTTTTTCTTCTTATCGAGCCGAGGAAAGAGTGCGGGGCATTTTGAAATGATTTTTCCGGGAAGGCCTTCCCAACCCCACGGCTGTTTCTTCTCAAAAGAAATTTTCTGATAATCATCCGAAAGGCCCAGTGATTTCTCGATGGCTGCGGCCGTCTCCGGCATAAACGGGGAAAGATAAAGCGCAATGATTCTAAGCGATTCCGCCAACGTATATAAAACGTTTTCAAGCTGGTCACGATGCCTGGGATTTTCATACTGTGTTTTGTCCAAATTCCACGGGGCCTGCTGCTGAATATAAGCGTTCGCTTGGCTGACACATTTCCAAATCTCTCCCAACGCAATCTGAAACCGAAGATGATTCATCGCCTCAGAAAATGGATTGAAAATATGATTCGCAAACGTTGGCATGTAATCATCCTGTTGCGGTTTTGGATTCGGAATAACATTCCCTCCCGAAAACTTTTCTATCAAAGTCAGCGTCCGGCTTACCAAATTTCCCAGATCATTGGCCAGATCACTATTATAGCGGTCTGTTAGCGCATCGTGTGAAAAATTTCCGTCGTCTCCAAAGGGGACCTCCCGCAGTAGAAAATAGCGAAACGGTTCAACGCCCACTTCGGTAATCACCTCATGCGGGTTTACGACATTTCCACGGCTCTTCGACATCTTTTCTCCATTCACTGTCCACCAGCCATGCGCAAACAATTTCTGGGGTAAGGGCAGATCAAGCGCCATCAGCATCGTAGACCAGTAGACCGCATGGGTCGTTAAAATATCTTTTCCAACCAGATGAATGTCGGCAGGCCACCCGGGGGCAACGTGCCCTGCGGTCAAAGTTGCAGTACCATATCCGCGCATGGAGATATAATTAATGAGTGCGTCGAACCAAACATAGGTGACATAGTCGGAATCAAACGGAATCGGGATTCCCCAAGCAAGACGGCTTTTGGGGCGGGAGATACAAAGATCACCCAGCGGCTTTTCGAGAAAACCCAATATCTCGTTTCGGCGCGATGCCGGTTCGATAAAATCGGGATGTTCGTCAAGATGATTGCGGAGCCGTTCTTGATATTGTCCCATCTTAAAAAAATAGTTTTTTTCGGAGAGGGGAGTGACGGGTCTCATGCAATCCGGGCATTTCCCATCCACCAAATCTTTCTCGGTCCAAAATCGCTCATCGGGGAGGCAGTACCATCCGGTGTAGGTGTCTTCATAAATCTCCTTCTTTTCCCAGAGTGTCATGAGCGCCTTCTGAACGCCTTGATGATGATCGGGGTTAGTTGTTCGGACAAATTTATTATTTGAGATATTGAGTCGTTTCCAGAGGTCTTGGAATGAGACGACCATTTCATCCACATGTTCTTGTGGTGTGCGGCCTTTTTTTGCCGAGGCCTCGGCGACTTTCTGGCCGTACTCATCGGTGCCGGTGAGGAAGAAAACGTCGTCACCCAAAAGGCGGTGATAGCGTGCTAGCGTATCTGCGGCGATGGTGGTGTAGGCATGGCCGATATGCGGTGTGTCGTTCACGTAGTAGATTGGGGTCGTAATGTAGAATTGTTTTTTATTCATAGGGGAGCGTTCCTTCTAAAAGTGGGTCTTTGTGTAAGCGTGTGGGTTATTTTATATCATCTTGAGGGTGCATGTCAGGATTTTCAGCCGGACAGTAGAAGCGGGGTCCTCCGCCCCTACAATTTGGATTTTCCCTATCCAATTCCACTGCAGAGGATT
>JBBTIN010000042.1:5158-31773 GCA_038059935.1 Nitrospirota bacterium | reverse complement strand
ATGTATTCTCGGATGCCTTGCAGGGATTTTTCATCCCGGATAATGTGTTCGTAATAGTTGCGTTGCCATAATTTGCCGAGAAACGGCGGCCATCCCCATTGTTTGACGCCACGGATGTATTCGTTGGTCGTCATTGTTTTAAACCATTGGACTA
This sequence comes from Nitrospirota bacterium, assembly GCA_038059935.1. Taxonomy (GTDB): domain Bacteria; phylum Nitrospirota; class Nitrospiria; order SBBL01; family SBBA01; genus JACPZM01. The sequence continues at coordinate 31,619 of JBBTIN010000042.1, read as the reverse complement.
CGGTATGTAGGGGCGAACCTATGTGTTCGCCCGCATTAGGGCCGACACACAGGTCGGCCCCTACCGAACCCGTGATGGGGATGATCCCATGAAAATGATTTGGCATCACCCTATATTCGTCGGTGTCCACGTTTGGGAATTTTTGGTTCAATTCCAAACACCATTTCTCGACTATGCGCCCCGCATCATTCAACCGCATTTCCCCATCCACGATATTCCCGAACAGGCACTCTCTATTCTGGGTGCAGATTGTTATAAAATACACGCCTGACTGGGTGTAATCATACCCTCTTAAACGGATGGAACGGCGACGACGAAGATGAGAGTCAACGTTCATTGCCAGCGCTCCCAAAACAACAGGACAGTTTTTGTACTGTTTTCATTTTATAGTCCCCGTAGGGGGCGAACCTATGTGTTCGCCCGTGCCATTAGCGGCGCACAGGTCGGGCACCTACTATTTATTATTTGCCTCCATCGCGCGGATTTCCGGACCGAGCAGGCGTGGCCTTTTTGACTTGGGTTGCACCATCCTCAAGTGCATAGACTGCTTGAAGGACGTTTTCGACGATATCCATGACGTGTCCGAGATGTTCAGGCTGTGGCTCGAACCCGCGATGTGCGGCCGCACTACCAGCTTCGAGTGCTGTCAACAAGAACTCGCGGTTTCGCCGACCCACGAAGCCCTGTTGTTCGAGTTCCTCGAGCCTCTTGGCAAAGGTGCCTTGGTCGCCCACTTTGTCGACCAACACCATGTCAAAGGCGGTACGGGCTCCCATCAGCGCAAGCCGTCGGTTGTTGGCGTCCAGCGCGGAGTAAACCTCTCGCATGAGGAAACACAACTCCAAAGGAAGCTGAGACTGCCACGCAGGCCTTTGGCGTGACACTGCTGGTGGATAGTACGACACTGTGAGGTCAGGATAATGCCCAAAACGCCAGTGAGAATGGCGCAGCATCACAGTCTCGCAGCCACAGCATTCGAGCATCTCGAAGGTGTCCTGCCAACTGACAAACCAACAATCCTCGATCTCCTTTTCATCAGACGTCTGACGGGTTGCAAGCAATATTTGCTTTGTCTCGCGATGGCAACTCCGGCACGGTGCCTTTATCTCTGTGTTTTGCATGTCATGACCCTTCACTATTCATCCCGACGCTCCTTTCAACAGTTTATCCCGCATTTGCATCAGAAGCGTTTCCAACGCGAGCTGCCGGTTGATATTTCTGGAAATATTTTTTGTCATCTCTGTCGTATCGGCTAGAAAATGCGTGACCTCTTGCGTCGTCATGCGCTTTGCCCAACGAATCAGTTCCTCTTTTCTCCAAAAGAAAACCAGATAGGACTCATCCACGTCTGACAAATCTTCGCAGGGCACGCTGCCCCCCATCGCATGCAATACGAGCAAATCTCTAAAATACGCCGAAAGATAATAAAGCGCCTTTTCTAGTTTTTCTACACTTCCCGAAAAAGTTTTCGCCGTCTCAAAAAGTGATTCGTAATGCGCCATGATCTCTTCATTGACCAACGCGTTATACTCTATTTCTTGCTGGCGCGCTTCATCCAAATTCAATGTAAGGGCTTCGCCCAGATTTCCGCCGGTCCATGCGGCGGCAAATCGCGCTTCATTTTGCGTCCATCCTCGCCGATCCATCAGAATCGTTTCAATTTGAGAAAGTGCCAACGGTGAAAATAAAATCCGCTGACAACGCGAAATCAGTGTCGGTGCCAAAAGGTCTATTTTCGATGCAATCAAAATAATAATGGCATAATCAGGAGGCTCTTCGATTGTCTTCAAAAGGCTGTTTTGCGCCTGCATCGTGATTTTATCAGCCGGATCAATCAGAACGATTTTCCATGCCGACTCAATCGGCGCATAGATCAACTGCTCTTGCATGGCGGCAATTGCTTCCATCTTAATCGAAGTCTCATCGGGCGCAAGAATGAGTTGCGTGAAATCAGGATGATTCCCACTTTCTATTTTCTCCTGGCGGAGGGCTAGTAGCGCTTCGCTCGGCTCTTCATTGGGGACGTTACTATTGGATTCTTCAATGGAAGAGCGGTTTTGGCAAAGCAGCATCTTGATAAAAATCATGGCCGCCGATCTTTTTCCAATGCCCTCCTCTCCGACAAAAAGAAGCGCGTTTGGAATTTTTTTTGTATCGAGAATTGTCTGAAGGATTTGAATCGGGCGGGCGTGCCCCAAAAGTTCATTGAAGGAGGTCATCTATTTCCTTTCGTATTTCAATAAAGACCCGGCGTTCGGGCAAGTCAGCACGAATCACCCGAATCCGATTTGGATTTTTCTTGGCGAGCGCAAGGTATCCGTCTCGAATTTGTTGATGAAATTCCTCTGCCGCAAGATCGTACCGATTACGCTCTTCTCGGTTTGCCAGTCGTGCCCGGCTTTTCTTGACATTAATATCAAGCAAGAAAGTCATATTGGGTTCAAGGCCTTCTGTCGCGAAGTGAGATATTTTATTAACTGCTTCAAAGGGGATGCCCCGCACCATGCCCTGATAAACCAATGTGGAGTCTGAAAACCGGTCGCACAACACGATTGTATGATTTTGCAATGCGGGAAGGATTACTTCTTCAAGATGTTGTACCCGATTGGCCAGAAATAAAAACAGTTCGGTTTTTGGCGCGAGATCCTCTTCTCCAGAAAGCAGTATCGAACGAATCGCCTCTCCAACAAAAGTTCCGCCGGGCTCGCGGGTTTCAAGAACGGTATGCCCTTTTTTCTTCAGATAATCGGCAAGACGCGCAATCTGTGTGGTCTTCCCGCTGCCTTCGCCTCCCTCAAATGTAATAAAAAGTCCGTCCAAGTGATTTCCCTTTATGTGTAGGGAGGGATAGTAATGAAGACAGACATAAAATTGCAATCATCCGTCTGCCTTAAAAACAATGATATTATTAGGTATTGTCAGGTTCATTAGTATTTTGCTATGATCGCCGTTCATTTGGATATCATTTTGAATTGAGAGACAATATGGAAAGCCCAATCAAAAAGACACAGCAAGAAGTGAGAGAGGCCATGATCCGATTCAGTGGCCAATTTGAAGATCAAATTAAAATACTCCGTTTGATGGGAAGAGATGAGACAGAATTGTTGGCCTTAACAAAGGGAGCCATGGCCATGAAAGATGCTGCGGGAATTTATCTTGCGTGGTCCAGTCACTATGTTGAACAGATTAATAAATCGGAAGAACTCGATATGGACGAGGCATCCGAAGGAGTCCTAGGGGGCAACGATGGCTGATTCTGTATGGTCTTTGCGTGAGGAAGATTTAAAAGTGATCGAGGCGGAGTTGGTTAAACTCAATGCGCTTGCCAACGCGAAGATTACCTTTCTTGTAGATAAGGATGGACATCTCGTTGCCACTGCAGGAGATGCCCGCAATCTGGATACGGAGTCCCTTGCCTCCTTAACCGCTGGAAACATTGCCGCAACGGGGGGTATTGCTAAAATTCTCGGAGAGAAAGAGTTCACCTTTTTATTCCATGAAGGGGAGAACGATAATATCCACCTTTCTGTGATCGCGCAAAGAATTATTTTAGTTGTTATTTTTGATCAACGCTCTTCGTTGGGTTTGGTTCGGCTTCGTGTTCGAAAAAGTGGAGAGGTCCTCGCACAGATTTTTAATGTGATTTTAAATCATAAGGAAAAAGAAGGTCTAGGCGAAGCCAATGTGTCACGCTCTCCCTTCTCAGCAATTACCGAAGCCGACATTGATAAACTCTTCGGCTAGTCCGCCGACGGGCGGAGGCGAGAACGACTGCTGCACAGTCTATCCCCGCTTCCCGTTGGTCGCGGTGAAGGATTGTGCCTTCTACTTTATAGTAAGGGAGGCTAGGTGGGTTAAAGACAGCATGGCCGATTATAAGGTAAGTTGTCTACACAAAAGAGACTTTGTATCACTGACAAAAAACTAAATGTCTTTCATTAACTATTCTGGAAAAGAGATTAACTGCAAGATCGTCTATTACGGGGCCGGTCTTTGCGGGAAAACCACTAATCTCAATTATATTTATCGGCGAACCTCTCCAGAAAGTAAGGGGAAACTCATTTCGCTCGCAACGGAAACGGAACGGACATTGTTCTTTGATTTCCTCCCACTTTCTTTAGGGTCAATCAACGGTTTTAAGATACGGTTCCACCTTTATACGGTTCCCGGCCAGGTTTTTTACGATGCCTCACGCAAACTCATTTTACGCGGCGCCGATGGAATTGTCTTTGTCGCCGACTCTCAAGAGGCCAGAATGGATGCAAATCTTGAAAGTTTGGAAAACATGGAGAAAAATCTGAAAGAACATGATTTAAATTTCGACACCATTCCGCTGGTCATGCAATACAATAAACGCGACCTCCCAAATATCGTTCCGGTTTCTGAAATGGACAGTGCCTTAAATATGAGAAAAGCCCCTTACTTTGAGGGCGTGGCCCAGATGGGGAGAGGCGTTTTTGAATCGCTAAAAGAAATTGCAAAAGCCGTTATTTTAGACCTTAAAAAGAAGACCTAACAGCATTACAAGAGAAAATGATTGTCCCTTCCTTTGAACTCTTTTCGGAAAAGGCAAAAGAGGGAAATCTCATTCCAGTCTATCAAGAAATTCTTGCCGATACCGAAACCCCTGTTTCCGCCTTTCTGAAAATAAAAGAATCCCCTTATTCCTATCTCTTTGAAAGCGTCGAAGGTGGAGAAAAATGGGGACGATATTCCTTCCTCGGCACCAATCCCGCCATCATCATAAAGGGATTTGGCAATACAGTCGAAGTGATCAAAAAAGGACAACGTTCTGTTTTTCATGGCGGAGCGTCCGCTGCAGAAAGTCCGCTCGATCTTCTAAAAAAAATCATGGCCAAGTTTAAGCCCGTGTCCCTTCCCGATCTCCCTCGATTTTCAGGTGGCGCAATCGGTTTTATCGGCTACGAAGGTGCCCGTTTCTTTGATGCCATTACCTTTAAGCCTAAGAAGGAGGCTACCCCGGATCTCGACTTCTTTTTCATGATCGCGGATACGTTGATTATTTTTGATAATCTAAAACAAAAGATGAAAATTGTTGTGAATGTCTCTATTGAAAATGAAAATCTGAAAGAGGCCTATGAAGCAGCGGTTTTAAAAATTAAAGTGATAGTTGAACGATTGCGATCCCCATTGAATCAATCCCATCCATTTTTGTCGCCTGATAAAAAACAATCGGCCTTGCCCCAATCGAATATGAGCAAGGAGCAGTTTCTCACAGCCGTTTCTGCCGCAAAGGAATTGATTGCTGCGGGCGATATCTTTCAGGTGCAAATCTCACAGCGTTTTTCAGTGCCGTTACAATCCGATCCTTTTTTGATCTATCGGTCGCTGCGTCGTGTTAACCCGTCTCCTTATATGTATTATATTGAGATTGCATCTCTTTATATCGTTGGAACATCGCCGGAGGTGTTGGTGCGACTGGAAAACGGTCTTTCTGAAATTCGGCCGATCGCGGGCACAAGGCGGCGCGGTCGCACCGATAAAGAGGATCAGGCCATGGAGGCCGAGTTGCTTTCCGATCCAAAGGAAGCGGCGGAACATATTATGCTTGTGGATTTGGGCCGAAATGATTTGGGGCGTGTCTGCGATTATGGGTCAGTCAAAGTGACCGATTTAATGGTCATTGAACGCTATTCACATGTCATGCATATTGTCTCTCATGTTGTGGGACAACTTAAAAAAACGCACGATGCATACGATCTTTTGAAGGCCTCTTTTCCAGCGGGGACGGTAACGGGCGCGCCTAAAATACGAGCCATGCAGATTATTGATACGCTAGAACCTCAATCGCGTGGCCTTTATGCAGGGACGGTTGGCTATATCGGTTTTGATGGGAATATGGATACGTGTATTACGATTCGTACGATTGTCATTGATAAGAATGTTGCAACGGTGCAAGCGGCTGCGGGGATTGTCGCTGATTCCGATCCCGAATTAGAATACAAGGAAACATTGAACAAGGCGAAAGCCATGTTAACCGCAATCGAAATGGCTGAACAAGGATTGATATGATTCTCATTATTGATAATTACGATTCGTTTACCTACAACTTGGTTCAGTATTTGGGCGAGATGGGCGCGGAAATGGCGATTTTCCGAAACGACGCAATTACACTATCAGAAATTGAGGCCATGAAGCCTGAAAAAATTGTGATTTCGCCGGGGCCTTGTACGCCAAAAGAGGCGGGGATTTCTGTGGATTTGATTAAAACATTTGGCGCGCGAATTCCGATCTTGGGGGTTTGCTTGGGACATCAGGCAATTGGGGAGGCTTATGGCGGTGAGGTTGTTCGGGCCGAGCGGCTAATGCATGGGAAGACCTCTATGATTCATCACGATGGTCAGGGCGTTTATCAAGGATTGCCCAATCCGTTTGAGGCGACCCGTTATCATTCGTTAGTGATTCGGAAGGAGTCCCTGCCGCATTGTCTCGATATCTGCTCATGGACGGATGACGGTGAAGTGATGGGTGTTCGACACCAATCGCATCTTGTGGAAGGGGTACAGTTTCATCCCGAATCTATTTTGACAAAGGTTGGAAAAGACCTTTTGGGGAATTTCTTGCGGCAGTGATTGTATTTAGTGCCTGAACGGAAACTCCAGTTTTTGTCATTTCGACCAACGGGAGAAATCTGTTACCTCAATGTTATCAAGCCATTAAGATTTCTCTCTGCGTTCGAAATGACAAAGAAATGACATTTTCGTTCAGACACTATTTGTTTTATTCTCAATAAAAAGTGCGTTGGCAAGATGAGCGAATTCATCAATAGAGAGCGTTTCTGCGCGGCGGCGCGCGTCCATCCCAATTTTAGCAAATGCATTGAGACAAGCCAGACGGGGGAACCCCGCGTCGCATAACGTATTGGCGAGGTGTTTTCTGCGATGAGAAAATGCCCCGCGAACAACCTTCGCAAAAAATAATTCGTTGAGGATCGTCACTTTTGCCTTTAGAATCGGAGTGACTTGAATCACCGATGAATCTACATTCGGCATGGGACGAAAACAGGATCGAGAGACACGAAAGCCAATTTTTATGTCAGCAAAGCGTTGAAGTAGGACAGAGAGTACGCCGTATTCTTTCGAGTTGGGTTTTGCAACGAGACGCTCCGCAACCTCTTTTTGGACCATCAATGTCATTTTTGTGAGCCGTCCTTGTTCTTCAAGAAGCCGAAAAAGAATCGGGGTTGAAATCTGATAGGGGAGATTGGCAACGACCTGAAAGGGACTGTTTATTTTTTCGTAGGGATATCGGCAGGCATCTCCCAAAGAAAGTGTAAAATTCGGCTCGGAAGAGAACCGCTCTTTCAGAACGGCACATAGGTCTTGATCTATTTCAATAGCGAGCAGCTTTGCCCCTGCCTTTAATAAGGCTTCTGTTAAAACGCCTCGGCCTGGTCCAATTTCTACGACCAAATCGCCGGGGGAAATGGCTGCAAGGGTGATAATTTTTCGTATAATATTAGGGTCGGACAGAAAATGTTGACCCAGTGATTTTTTTGGATAATGAAAAGAATCTTTTTCAGAAGTCATTAAAGAAGATTAAAATGAGGAAGAAACAAACTGCCTCTGCCCGATGGGTGGCCGCTCGCTTGGAGCGAGCGGGAAACGAGATTCGAACTCGCGACCCTCGCCTTGGCAAGGCGATGCTCTACCGCTGAGCTATTCCCGCTTGTTATCCGAAAGGCTGATCATACAAAACAGATAGAATCGCTGTCAACGTATGATTATTTGAGAACAAGGGCTTAGATTCCTTTCAAAACACAATACATATCTTACTTGGGGGAGTTTTTTTAATAACAGATGCCACCTATGGCTTTTTTATTTCATGAGGCCCTGAAAAGTTAGGCCTTGATTTTCTCAATTTGAACATTATATTGATAATATCCGTTGGGGGGGCTCTTTTATTGGAACCCTGCCATGGAGAAGACGACACTTTCGTTCACAATCATTAAATAATAGGAGGAGAAAAAAATGACGACACAAACGGCCGTTAAATTTAAGCCGCTCAAGGATAGAGTTTTTGTAAGTTATTCCGCTGAATTGGAAAAGACGGCCAGTGGGCTTTATATCCCGGATGCTGCAAAAGAAAAACCGCAAAAGGGGGAAATTCAAGCGATTGGCGGCGAAGTCAAGAATGTGAAGGTCGGAGAGGTTATCTTGTTCGACAAATATTCTGGAAGCAAAATTACCATTGATAGCCAAGAGTATCTGATTTTGAAAGAGGAAGATATTCTGGGAATCATTGAGTAGGTCGAGGTTTTGTAAAATTACGTTTATCAATTTATCTAGAGTTTAAGGAGAAAAAGAAATGGCGAAACAGATTGTATTTGGTGAAGAGGCCCGCGCGGGTATTTTAAGGGGCGTTAATAAGTTAAGCAATGCGGTCAAGGCAACGTTGGGGCCGAAGGGTCGCAATGCGGTCATTGAAAAGAAATTTGGCGCACCGACGATTACGAAAGACGGCGTGACGGTTGCCAAAGAGGTCGAATTAAAAGACCCTTATGAAAATATGGGTGCGCAATTGGTGAAGGAAGTCGCCAGCAAAACCTCTGATGTTGCCGGTGATGGAACGACCACCGCAACGGTTTTGGCCAATGCAATCTTTCGTGAAGGGGTGAAGAACCTCTCCGCGGGGGCTAATGCAATGGACTTAAAGCGCGGAATTGATCTCGCCGTTGATGTGGTTGTTGAAGAGTTAAAGAAGATGTCAAAGCCTTGTCAGGGCAAGAAAGAAGTCGCCCAGATTGGAACAATTTCTGCCAATAACGATCAGACCATTGGTGATTTGATTGCGGAAGCGATGGAGAAGGTCGGAAAAGATGGCGTCATTACGGTTGAAGAAGCCAAGAGCATGACGACCTCGTTAGACGTGGTTGAAGGGATGCAGTTTGACCGCGGTTATATCTCTCCTTATTTCGTGACCGATTCCGAAAGAATGGAAGCCACTTTGGAAGATGCCTATATTCTGATCAATGAGAAAAAGGTTTCTACCATGAAAGACTTGCTTCCCGTTCTTGAGCAGGTGGCAAAGTTAGGCCGTCCGCTTTTGATCCTTGCGGAAGAGGTTGAAGGAGAGGCATTAGCCACATTGGTTGTCAACAAATTAAGAGGCACATTACAAGTGGCTGCGGTAAAGGCCCCTGGATTTGGCGACCGCAGAAAGGCGATGTTGGAAGACATTGCCATTTTAACCGGTGGACAGGTCATTTCGGAGGACTTGGGTCTCAAGCTTGAGAATGTCAAGGTCACCGATTTGGGTCGCGCGAAGCGGATCACGATTGACAAGGATAACACTACGTTAGTCGAGGGATCAGGCGATACGCACAAGATTCAAGGCCGTGTGAAGCAGATCAAGGCGCAGATTGAAGAGACCACGTCGGACTACGATCGTGAGAAACTCCAAGAGCGGCTTGCGAAGATTGTCGGTGGGGTTGCTGTCATCAATGTCGGCGCCGCAACCGAAGTCGAGATGAAGGAGAAGAAGGCGCGTGTTGAAGATGCGCTTCATGCCACAAAGGCGGCGGTTGAAGAGGGGATTGTCGCGGGTGGCGGTGTTGCTTATCTGCGTTGTCTTCCGGCTTTTGCCTCAATCAAAGCCACAGGCGATGTGAAGGTTGGTGTTGAGATTGTTCGTCGTGCGCTTGAAGAGCCGATTCGCGTGATCTCTGAAAACGCCGGAGTCGAAGGCTCAATTGTTGTTGAGCGAGTGAAGAACGAAAAAGGCACCAATGGCTTTGATGCAGCAACGTTGACTTATGTTGACATGGTTGCGTCAGGGATTATTGATCCGACGAAGGTCAGTCGTACGGCATTGCGCAATGCAGCAAGTGTTGCGGGATTGATGCTAACGACGGAAGTCTTGATCGCCGATCTTCCAGAAGAGAAGAAATCCCCAGCCGGCGGCGGTATGCCAGGCGGCATGGGTGGCGGTATGGGCGACATGTACTAACACCCTGTGCGGGTGGGCGAGTACGACTGCTTACGCAGTCTATCCTCCCTCCTCGCAGGGCACGTTGCCCCGTTGGTCGGGGTTAGAATAGACGCACCTAAAGGCTCTCTATCATCTCTCCAGATGGTAGAGAGCCTTTTTTTGTCCAAGCAGTTTCCCCCTTAATAAAGGGGGAAGGAGGTTGTTTATCTTTTTATTTTTCACTTGACACCTCTACCCTACATACATTACTATTCCTATCGTAATAGTAATGTATAAACTTTCAGTCAAATTAGAATACGCAATTTTAGCGGTTTTATCACTTGCAACTCACGAAGATGCGGGTGGCGCACCGCTTTCGGTCAGGGCGATTTCCGAAAAAGAGAACCTGTCACAGCGTTTTTTGGAACAAGCGATGAATGCCCTGAAAGAGCGCGGGGTGATTGAGGCGATTCGTGGCCCGTATGGCGGATATCGCCTTGCAAAACCTTCCAAAGAAATTACCCTTTCTGATATTGTTTTTGCGATTGAGGGGGTGCGACCCCTGCGAGGGAAAAGGACAGATCAAGGCCATACACGTACGCTTTCCTCATCTTCATCTAAGCCAAAAATTCTAAATCAAATTATAGCGGGGATGGGTGCCACATTGGAAAGTTACCTGATTGGAATTGATTTTGATCATCTTTCCCGTCAGGCGCAAATGCTTCAAGAAAGGGAAGCTCTGACCTACAGCATTTAGACGATCATGAGTACGGAAGAAATTGGGACAATCGTCCTCATCCTCATTACATTTTTAGCAGCGATTGTGAACGGCGGTTTAGGCTATGGCTTTTCATCCACAGCCGTTCCGGTGCTCCTCCTCTTTTTTGCCAATCGGATCCTCAATCCTGCAATTGTCCTTCTTGAAATTGTTATTAACTTTTACATATTGATCCTGCATTGGAAGCAGGTGAGTCTGATTGCTAAAAAGATTTATCCCGTACTCATTGGCGCGATTCCGGGGGTTTTGGTTGGCGCATGGTTGCTCTCTTCCATTGATTCCGCATGGATCAAATTGGTGACATTTGGTCTGCTTCTTCCGTTGATCTTGTTTCAGGCGGGTGGCATACGCATGCCGATTCAATCCGAAAAGACCGCGTATCTTTTTCTTGGCAGTGGCGTCGGTTTTTTCTATGCCGTGACAACGGTTTCTGGGCCGCCGTTGGCTGTCTTTCTCAATAATCAAGGATTGGTCAAAAAAGAGTTTCGTGCCGCATTAGGAATTATTCGGCTCTCACTCGCACTGATGACGGTATCCTCCTACTATTTCCTTGGACTTTATCAGAACGAAAGCTTCAATTTGCTGACAACGATGGTTCCGAGCGTATTGATTGGCATTCCAATTGGAACATATCTGATTAGAAGAGTGGATCCGGAGACGTTCCGCCGTATCTGTATGAGTTTTGACGTCTGGTTCGTCGGCTTTGGTCTTTCCCGGGTCCTGATTCAACTCGATATTTTGCAAAGCCCGACTGCTTATAGTATATTGCTCGTCGCTATTTTAATTGATAGTGTCCTTTTATATCGGTATTTTACAAGGGGGAAGTCTGCTTCCCTGCCCATTGGAGAGAGTCTAAAAAATGAAAGTCGAACATAAAGTAGAACATAAGGTTATTGATACAGACATCTTGATTATCGGCGGAGGCACCGCTGGTTGCATGGCTGCAGTTGAAATCAAGGAGCAAAACCCGTCGCTCAAAGTCACGATCCTAGAAAAGGCACACATCGATCGAAGCGGCTGTTTAGCGGGCGGCATGAACGCAATCAATGCCTATCTGAATAAAGGAGAGACACCCCAAACCTTTACCGAATATGTCAAATGGGATGCCTGCGGTCTGATTCGGGACGATTTGGTTGAGTCCATGGCAGAACTTTTTGAATATTGTGTCAAGAAGGTTGAAAAGTGGGGATTGCCAATTTTATGCAACGAGGATGGAACGTATCAAAAGAGAGGTCGCTGGAACATCAAAATTAACGGGGAATCGCTCAAGCCTATTTTGGCCAAGGCGGCGCGCGCTTCGGGTGCACAGATTTATAACTGGATTGTCACAACGAATTTGCTGACGCAGAATAATCGCGTGATGGGGGCAGTTGGTTTTTCGCTACGAACCGGGGCCTTTTATACCGTTCGGGCGAAGGCAACGATTATGGCCACTGGCGGCGCGTCCCGACTTTATCGCCCCAATAATCCCGGCGATGCGGCGTATAAGACATGGTATTGCCCTTATAACACCGGGGCGGGATATGCGATGGGGATTCGCGCGGGTGCCGAGATGACCTCTTTTGAAATGCGTTATATCGCGCTTCGCACAAAAGATACCATTGCACCAACGGGGACCATTGCGCTGGGTGTGAATTCGCCCCAAATTAACGCGAAGGGGGAAAAGTTTATGGCAACCCGTTACGCGCAGTATGGTGGGGATCACTCGCCCACCCCGTATCGCACATACGGCCCGATGCAGGAGATGAAAGAAGGCCGTGGCCCGGTTTATCTGGATACCCGCGGGCTTTCTGAAAAGCAGGTCTATGACTTAAAAGCGGCCTACTTGGATATGTATCCTTCGATGGTGTTGTATTGGGCGGCCAATAATATTGATCCGGCGAAAGAGCCAATTGAGGTGCAAGTCACGGAACCCTATATTGTTGGCGGACATTGCCAATCCGGGTTTTGGGTGGATAAAAACAGAAAGACGACACTCGATGGTCTTTACGCCGCGGGGGATGTTTCTGGTGGCGCGCCGTATAAATTTGTCTCTGGCTGTTGGGCGGAGGGCGTAATTTCCGCGCGTGCCGCGTCGGAGGCCGTTTCCAAAATGAAAAAATCGGAGTGTTCTGCATTGGAGGAATTGGCATCCGCTGGCGTGACGGCAGAGGAGGATCGCACGTACGCTCCGCTTCATCAGCATGTGCAGGGAACGGTTCGGTATCCGCTCACTCCTGCCGAGATGGAAGCACGATTGCAAAAAATTATGGATCAATATGCTGGCGGGGCAGCCACTGGATATGACATGAACGAGGAGTTGTTGACCTTGGCGCGTACACGGCTTGCTGCGCTTCCTTTGGATTGTTCACAGATGACCGCTCCAGATTGGCATCAATTGATGAAGGCGCATGAGGTGATTGATCGAGTGGATGTAGCTCAAGTATTGGTTGAGCATTTGATTTATCGAAAAGAGACGAGATGGCCGTCGTATCAGACGCGTGTGGATTATCCGAATCGAGATGATGCGAATTGGTTAAAGTTTGTGAATTCGCGGCGGGAGAAGGATAGCAAAAAAATCGAAATCTTTACGCGGCCGTATGAGGGCGGAACGTCCGCTGCGGCATGATAGAGCAGGCTCTTGTGACCAGCGAAGGGACGCCCCCTGCGAGAAGTCAGGATAGACTGCGAAGCAGTCGTACTCGGAGTGGCCGTCGCCACATATGATTAAAAAAATACTTGAAAAAGAAAACCTGTCTTACTGGCTTTCAAAAACAACATCATCCGCAGCGGACGCTCCGCCTCCTGATAGTGGATCGAAGAAAGACCATGAAGCAACAGGACTTCGAAAATTGATTGCGAAGAGACGTACGAATGTGAAGGAGGTTGAAGATGGCGATATGGATTGATCCAGAAAAGTGTAACGGTTGTCATGGCTCGATACAGCCGCCATGCTTAAGGATGTGCCCCGGTGATCTGATTGTAAAAGATGTTGCCGCGAATAAGGCCTATCTCAAATATGTAAACGATTGCTGGGATTGCCTTCCTTGCGTCAAGGTCTGTCCCGAAGAGGCAATTGAGTTTCACCTTTCTCCACAATTTGCGCCAAAAGGGGCAAAACTCATTCCGCACGTCAAAAAGGGACACGATCTCATTGCTTGGGAGTCCATTGACAGGACTGGAAAGACAGAAGTATTTGAAATCCGAACGAAGATTATTGCAATGGCATTGGATGAAAAACTAGAAGGGGAACCGCAACCTCTTGATTTTAGCATTTAAATTATTAACGGAGGAATGATGGCCTTATCAGTACCGCATGGTGGAAAACTCGTTAACCGATTTGTAGAGAAGACAGAAGCAATCGCTTTGTCTAAAAAAACAAAGGAAATTCCAAATCTTATTTTAACTTCCCGAGAGATTTCGGATTTAGATTTGATTGCTGATGGCGTCCTCTCTCCACTCACAGGATTCATGGGGAGTTCAGATTACAAGTCTGTATTGGCCAACATGCGGCTTGCCAACAATCTCCCTTGGACAATCCCCGTGACGCTTTCTATCACAAAAGAAGAAGCGGCCTCGTTTGAAAAAGCAAAAGAGATTGCGCTTTTTGCGCAAGATCAAGAAGAGGCCTTGGCGATCTTAAACGTAGATGAGATTTATCCGTTTGATAAAAACGAAGAGGCCAAAAGTGTCTATGGCACAAACGATACGAGCCATCCGGGGGTTGCTTATACCCAAACGTTGGGAGATTTCTACATTGCAGGCCGGATTGATATGTTGAGACGGCCGGGTTACGCGACCTTTCCTGAATATCGTAACACGCCCGAACAAACGAGGGCATTGTTTGCCGCATCAGGCTGGAAGAAAGTGGTTGCGTTTCAGACGCGCAATCCGATTCATCGTGCACATGAATATATTCAAAAATGCGCATTGGAAATGTCCGATGGATTACTAATTCACCCATTGGGCGGAGAGACAAAAGGGGATGACATTCCTGCCGATGTTCGAATGAATTGCTATCAGGTGTTGCTTTCAAATTATTATCCTAAAGATCGCGTTTTATTATCTATTTTTCCAGCAGCAATGCGTTATGCGGGGCCGAAGGAAGCGATTTTTCATGCCATCTGCAGAAAAAACTATGGGGCGACTCATTTTATTGTTGGCCGCGATCATGCTGGCGTGGGCAGTTTTTATGGCCCGTTTGATGCGCAGCAGATTTTTAAGCACTTTCCCGATTTAGGCATTGAGCCGATCTTTTTTGATAACGCCTTTTATTGCAAAAAATGTCTCGGCATGGTCTCGGCGAAAATTTGCCCGCATGATGCTGAAAATCATGTTGCGTTATCGGGAACCCGTGTGCGAGAGATGTTAAGAGCCGGAGAGACTCCCCCAGCCGAGTTTACACGACCTGAAGTGGCGAAGATTTTAGTGGAGGCCATGCGGGTGAAAGTATAGCAATATCCCCTGTCAAGACATTTAAAAAGGTTACCGTACTCCCTAGGGTTACATTTTAGATGGCGCGATTCGACTGTTTTTGAAAAGCTTGCTAAAATAGAACGATATGGCATTTCTTGCTTTTATCGGTGGCGTCTATATGTTCTTTACTGTGCTCAACCTGCTTGGGAGAGTGCAAAAATTAGAACGGATGATGCAAACCAATGCAATAGAAGTTGCTCCAAAAACAAGTCTCCAACCAGAACCAATTCAACCAACGACGCCCAGTGCAGTAGAACCAGCAGGCCAAACCGCCTTTGATAAACTTTACGGATGGCTCGAGGAAGATTGGTTACTTAAGCTTGGCGCGATGTTTTTGCTTATCGGGTTTGGCTGGCTGACGACCTATGCTTTTCTCAACAACTGGATTGGGCCGATGGGGCGTATCGCACTCGGTATTGTTGCCGGGGTACTTTTCATGATACTTGGATGGTGGAGAATCGAAAAATATATTCATCAAGGCGGTGTATTCTTAGTCCTGGGTTCAACGACGATTTTACTCACCCTATTTGCTGCCCGCGAGGTATATCATTTTTTCACGCCACGCTCTGCACTCGTTATCATGTTTCTAAGCACGGCGTTCGTGGCGTTAGAAAGCGTGAGATACAACAATCGCGCGCTCGCCTTAGCCAGTTTGATTTTAGCTGGCATTGCTCCACTGCTCACCAACGGGCCATCCCCTCATTATGTTGGGCTATTTTCTTACTTATTTGTTGTTGTACTCGGCGCAATTTGGATTGTTGCTATCACTGGCAGACGAGAATTAACAACAGCCGCTCTGATCATGATTACATTTTATAGCTTGCCACACTTTTTTTTCACATCCTCGGACAAGGGAACACTGTTGCTTTTCGCTTACGCTTTTGCTGCTGTGTTCTTCCTAACAAACACCGCAGGTATTCTAAAACGCAAAGGCAAAGAAATGATCCCAGACCTGATGACGGCGGCTGGCAACGGAATGTTCCTGCTTGCATGGATCATGACGGCCGCACAAGATCAATGGAAAAGCTTGATCATTGTCGCATGGATGATTGTATTCACGGGTGGCGCATTTTTGATATTTAGAATGACTCAGAAACGAGAGCCATTTTATATTTATGCCGGGGTGGGTATTGTCATGTTGGCTGCAGCAACATCTGCCGAACTCAATGGTGCCACATTAACAATCGCCTATATCATTGAAAGTGGCATTATTGTCCTTGTCGCATACAGGATTCTACAAGATATCAAAATTGCCGAAAGAACCAGCTTGCTTTTAGTAGGCCCTGTTCTTTTATCTATTGACAGCAGCACTTCTCATGCATGGCTAACCAGTATTATTCACAAAGATTTTTTTGTACTTCTCGTGTTGTGCTTTGTTCTCATGGGACTGGGTGCATTCTTTTTACGCTGCGTTAAGGAAATTGAGAATAAAGAGCCACGACCCCTTGTTGCAATTCTCTTTGTTATCGGTTCTGCATATGCCTATGTACTCCTTTGGCTTTCTTTGCATGCGGGATTACAAAACGATAACACCGCAGTCATGATTGCCCTTGTTGTTTATACGATTATTGGACTCATTGCTTATTTCTATGGCTTAGTGAACGAGAAAAAACACTTCCATATTTACGGAGGTGTGCTTGTTGGGTTTGTGGTAGGCAGGCTGCTTTTGGTTGATGTGTGGAAAATGGAGATTTCCAGTCGCATTGTTACATTCTTTCTCATTGGTGCGCTTTTGATCAGCACGGCATTCTTAGGGAAGAAAAAACGAGGGGGTTATCTACCTGATCACTCCTAAAAATATGAGATCAAAAACATTATTCTTGTCTTTCATCGTCACCTTCGGTCTTATTTTTAGTTGAGATTTGCAGATGACCTACGCAGCGTCTGCTTCTTTATTTTCTATGGTGAATTTTTCCATATTGATTCGTAAAGCAGGCAAAAACAGATAGGACATTCTTATTTTAACGAAATGCCTTTATTGAGAAAAATGATGCCTATTACAAGGAGATTTCCGCCCGCAGCAGACGGTCTGCCGCGATCTACGTTAGAGAATGGTTTTGTTATTTTTGTCGCGCTGATTCTCTGTCTCAACTATAGCAAGTCGTTGACGTTAGCGATTCTTAATTTTAGTTTTTTAATGCTGCCCGGATTGTTTATTTTTGCCATCACGGGACAAAGGATTCGCGCGCTGACGATTGCATCGGTCATCGTAATTGCAACGCACCTATTCGCACGATTAAAAATTCTGTATTACAAAAATATTTTAATGGCTTCCGATTTATATGTGGTGTTGGACCCTAGTAATTGGGACATCTTGAACCAATACCCCGTTGCAGGGCTTGGCATTGTCCTCATGCTCGCACTGCTCATTTATTTCATTTTGCGTAATCGCATTGAAAAAAGAACGTCTCTTGCTCCAAGATGCGCCGCTTTTGTTATGGGCATCCTACTGATAGGGGTTGTGAATTTTTATCGCAACGATTCATTCTCGCAGGAGCAATGGAGTGCGCGGCTTCCCTGGGGACAAGGAACGTATGCCAATCTTATTTTTTCAAGCCGATTACTTCAATACTCACCGCCAAAATTTTCTGGAGATGCTCGCCTCTTTTTGGGGTGCGACCCCTGCGAAGAAAAAGCCGCCGCAATAAAAAACCATGAGCCTTCGTCATTACAAAAAAAACCGGACATTGTGGTTATTTTACAGGAGTCCACCGTGAATCCCGCTTTGTTCAATTTGCCGAATGTGGCGTTGCCGCCATTGAAAATGTTTCAACCCAATTCCGACACATACGCGCAAAGTCTACTGCGTGTACATACATTTGGCGGAGGGACTTGGCTGTCGGAATTCTCTCTGATTTCCGGTTTGTCGAGTCGTGATTTTGGTGCCATGGCGATGTCCGTTTATTATACGGTCACCCCCCATCTTACGACCAGTTTGGTTAAAAACTTAAAAGAAAATGGTTATCATACGGTTGTGTTAACCCCTTCTAATAAATCGGCTTACAATGCCGAGTCGGCCTATCGTGATTTTGGTTTTGATGAGGTATTACAGCCGCAAGATTTAGGATATCCGGGAAGTAAAACGAAAAACCTCTGGGAAATCGAGAGCGCCGAATTATTAAAATATGCAAAAAAAATAGTGGAGCGCAAAACCGATCAACCGTTATTTTTGTTTATGTTAACGCTCAAGGAACATGGCCCGTATGACGAAGATCACCCCTTACTCTATCGTCTGGATCGTTCTGGTTTAGAAATAAAAAAAGCGCGTCAAATGAGTGATTACATCAGCAGAGTTGAAGCGTTAAGTCAGGCAACAGAGGCGTTTTCTACGTTTCTCATGCAGCGTAAAAATCCGACCATGCTGGTTTATTTTGGCGATCATCAAAGTTTAAGTTTCGATGATCCAAAAATGTACAACACAAAAATAGCCGATACAAGGCTTTTAACCCAATTTGTAATGAGGAAAAATTATCCGCTGCGGACGCTCCGCCCGCAGCGGAAGGAATTTGAGCTGCTTGATATTGCGTTGCTCAGCGGACTCATTTTAGAAGTGGCGGAACGTCCGCTGCGGGCGGAACGAAAACAAAACGATTTTTTTTCGGCCAATATCAAGATGCGACAACTTTGCCAAGGACGATTAGAAGATTGTCCAGATCAACGGCTTGTAAAGAGTTATCGGCATTATATCTATGAAACACTGAAAGTGGCAGGTTAGACGAGACACAAGGATAAAAATAATTTGACGCAAAACTTTATGTCGTGATAGATTAGTGCGGAACGTCCGCTGCGGTTAGTTCATTCACGATAACGGAGGGGGAGAAAATGTCTTTACTTATTACCAGAGAATGTATTGCATGTGCTGCTTGTCTGCCGGAATGCCCAAATGAGGCGATCTATGAAAATCGGTCAGACTGTGAGTCAAAAGGATTTCATATAACCGATGGAATAGACGGCGTAGAAGGCCAATTGTCTCATGCGCCAGATGACACGATCTATGTCATTACATCAGATCGCTGCACTGAGTGTGTTGGACACTTCGATGAACCGCAGTGCGCAGCAGTTTGCCCCGTTTCTGATTGCTGTATTTCCGATTTGACCTTCCCTGAAAAAACAGAAATACTGCTGGCAAAAGCGATTGAGCTCAATCCGGGAAAAGAAATCCATCCAGAAAAGGTCTGGGCTGGCGTCCGAAACTAACCCCCTGCGGGGGTGGCAGGACGACTGCTGTCGCAGTCTATCCCCGCTCCCGTTGGTCGCAGTAATTCTCCGTGCGGTTACGCTAATCGCCTTTGCTTGGGTCGCAAACCAGAATCAAATCCGATTCTTATAACAAAGAACCAAGTCCCGCATTGAGATAATCCCAAGAACCTCTTCGCGGTCAGTCACAAGGAGATGCCGAATTTTTCTCTCGGCCATCAAATCGTTTGCCTCTTGAGCGGTCTGATCAATATCAATGGTAATGAGCGGCTGACTCATAATGGCCTTGACAGGAGTCGTTGCCATATCCAATCCAAGCGCAACTGCCTTTCTAACAAAATCAACCTCGCTGATAATGCCAATGGGTTTTCCAGCTTCAAAAACCAGTAATGCGCCCACTTTTTTCTCCCGCATTTTTTCAGCGGTCGCCCTCAAGGTCGCATCAGGCGAGATTTCTTGCATTTCACGGTGCATCAATAACGCTAATGGTGTCATAGAAAGATCATCTCCAGTGTTCTTTTTAATTATCATAATTCCAAACAAAGCACAAGGTCAGTGTGCGTGCAGTACTTTTTGAGCGATCTCCCATCCCTGCCCAATACAATCAGGAATGCCAATCCCTTTATACGCCGCGCCTGCTAAGAAAAGACCGGGATATTTTTCAGCCTCTTTTTCAATCGCTTCAATTTTGGAAAGGTGCCCAACATGATATTGCGGATTTGCCTTGTGCCACTTAAAAACAGAGGAAACCGTGGGCTCGCCTGAAATCCCCAATACCGGCCGCAACTCTTCTAATACCCGTCGGATCAGTTCATCATCGGGAAGATCAACCATCTCTTCTTGATGCGCACCGCCAACAAAAGAGCGAATTAAAACGGAATCGGCATGGGATCGTCCCGCAAATTTGGTTGAACTGCATGTGGTCGCTAAAATATTTTTTCGCTCGGAACGTGGAATCACATAGCCAAATCCGTTCAATGGATGCTTCACATCTTGCCTGCGAAATCCCAACGAAACCGTTGCCGTTGAGACATATTGAATCGTTAAAAGCAGTTCCGATAATCGCTCATGCCACCCTTTGACAAAGCCAGCAGCCGTTTTGGCATCGGTTGTGATGATCACGGCATCCGCCAAAATCGTTTCGCGATCCGAAATAACACGATAGCCTTTTCCTTCGGCAGCTGACGTTCCGCATGGAGAAACCGATAAGACTTTTTGTCCCGTTCGAATATCGGATGATTTCATCTTCTCTCGTAAGGCGGTAATCAGACTGGAAAGCCCATCTTGCAACGACACAAAAAGGGTATAGGAAGGTGTCGCCGCGTTTTTGGCATCCTGATTTTTTTTTGCAAGATGCGCGTCCCATCGTCCCATCCATCCGCCCCAGATCAGACTGCCAAATTTCTGCTCGACTCCCGCAAATTGTGGAAAGGTCGCTTTCAGACTCAATCGCTCCACATCACCCGCATAGATCGTGGCCATAATCGGATCGGCAAAGGTAGAAACGGCCTCCTCTCCCAATCGTCTTCGGACAAACGATCCAATACTCTCGTCATCGCAGTTACTTTTTCTCGGAATTAAAAGATCAAGTCCCATGCGCAGTTTTCCAAAAGCGGAGATCAACGGCGTCCTCAAAAAAGGGGTCATTTCCCCAGGCACCATGAGATTCATTCCTGCTGGAAATTTTTGCAATTCTCCATTAAGCAGAACATAGATTTCTTTGTTAATTGGATGGGTTTGGATGAGCCGATCAAGAAGCCCCAATTGACGGCAAAGTTCCATCCCCCAAGGCTTTTTTGAGAGAAACGAATCGGGGCCTCCCTCAATGATAAAATCGCCCGCAGTGGACGCTCCACCCGCAGCGGACGCTCCGCCGACACGCTCGGTCACGATTTTTCCACCTAGACGTTCAGATGATTCAATGAGAACGCACTCGATTTCAATTCCGAGTGCCTTCGCCTGTGTTTCTAAAAAATAGGCAGTGGAAAGGCCCGTAATCCCTCCACCGATAACAACGATTCGCTTCATAGGGGGAGGTGCGCATGGACAACCGACGCCAATGCCGCAATAAAAAGAGGTGCAGTATTGAGCGATTCAATGCGATCTAATGTGATGCCGTTTTCCTTCGCGATTTGTTTGTAAAGAATATCAATGTCGTAAAGGATTTCGACATGATCGGCGACAAACCCAATAGGCGCGACCAGCATAGAAGAGGCTTTCTTTGATTTAATGACATCCTCGATGTCAGGACCCAGCCACGTTCCGCCGCTCATCCCGCGACTTTGATAGGCAAATGTGATTTGCTCCGGGGCAAGAAGCGCGCCCAATCTTTTTACAATCCCGTTCATCGTCTCTTCCATGTGTATGGGATATAAATCGCCTTCTTCCCGAATTTTCTCCGGCAGCGAATGTGCGGTAAAGACGACCAGAACTTGTGAGCGAATGTCTTCTGGATATTCAAGCAGCCGTTTTTTAATTTTTTTCGCAAAGGCGTCAAGTAATAGCGGCTGATTGTGCCAATTTTTAACAAAGGAGATCGGCAGGGAATCGGCGTGTAAGTCGGCAATCGCCGTGCGGGCGGTTTCGATATAAGCATCCACGCTCATGCGGGAATGTTGCGGCGCCATGCTAATCGCCACGAGATGCGATGGGTTCATCTTCAAAATTTCCGATAAAGTGTCCTTAATATAAGGAGGAAAGTGGCGCATTCCGACATAAACGCGAAAGGCATCCTCTTTGCGGTTGAGGTCTTTCTCTAGTGCTTGGGCCTGTTGCCTTGTAATTTCTAGAAGGGGAGACGCTCCACCAATTTGTCGGTATCGGTCTTTGACGACTGCAATAATTTCAGGAGAAGGAACCCGTCCCTTCATGATATGACATAAGAACGGCTCAATATCGTCTAGGGAATCTGGGCCACCATGCGCCATCAGTAAGACGGCGGTCTTTCGCGTGATGATTTCCTCCCGCTGTTTCTGATTTTGAATCGGGTCAGTCATCACACACTACGAATTGGTTTTTTGTCTTTTTCAACGGGCGGTGTTGGGGTGTAGTTGTAAAATCCTTTTCCCGTTTTTTGTCCCAAAAGATTGGCCTCGACATATTTACGAAGAAGCGGGGCTGGCCGATATTTGCTATCTCCAAACTCGGTATACAAAATTTCCATAATATCGAGACAGGTGTCAAGACCAATGTAATCAGCCATTCTTAATGGCCCAGCCGGAAAACCGACACCGAGTTTCATTGCGTGATCAATCGCCTCAATCGAGGCGACCTGATCCATCACGGCAAAAATGGCCTCATTGATCATGGGCAACAAAATGCGGTTGACGATAAACCCGGGAAAGTCTTTTGAGACGATAACCACTTTCCCTAATCTTTCGACAAACTGTTTTGTCTTAGAAAAGGTCTCATCCGAGGTATGAAATCCGCGAACGATCTCGACGATGGGAATCACATAGGCGGGATGGATAAAGTGAATGCCGATAAATCGTTCGGGTGAGCGAACCATTGAAGCCATTCGCGTGATTGAAAGAGAGGAGGTTGCCGTTCCAAATAGAGTTTCTTCTGAGCAGAGTTCATCGAGCATTTCAAACACATCTGCTTTGATCTCCTCTTTTTCTGGAACAGCCTCAATGATAATTTCCGCGCTGGAAAGATCCTCCGGTCGGGTCGTTGTTTTAATATTTTTCAGGATTTTCTCTCGCACCCATTCTGTAAGTTCTTTATTTTGAATGGCCTCATTGAGCCGCCTTGTAATTTCTTCGACGGCCTCGTCCAGCGTTTTTTGGTAAAGATCAAACAAGACAACGTGCATGCCTGTTGTGGAGAGAATCTGTGTAATGCCCCGGCCCATTTGGCCTGCGCCAACAACCCCTACTGTATCAATACTCATTCCGATTTATCCTGATGAAGAAAACGGGTGATCGTATCACTTGGCATTCATTTAACACAAGACTGATTCGAGCGCAAAAATAAAGTTGCCGATCAAAAAACATCTGGTGTAGAATAGCAACTCATAAGAATTCTGGAGAAAATGAATGTCAGATCAAAATAATGAAACTGTACTCACTGCATTAAGTCAGGTGATAGACCCAGCCCTCGGAAAAGATATTGTAACACTGGGCTATGTGAAAAACATCAATATAAACGCCGGTTGCGTCACATTTACGCTTGCCATTCCTGCTCCTCTTTTTCCATCTAAGGAAAAGATGCGAGAAAAGGCAGAGGCGATTCTTTCAACATTGCCGGGAATTTCCTCTGTCGAGATTAAGATGAAGACCGAAATTCAAACGGCAGTCCCGACGCGTGGCGTCCCCGGGGTGAAGCATATTGTCGCGGTTGGAAGCGGAAAAGGGGGGGTTGGAAAATCAACCGTCGCGGCGAATCTCGCGGCGATCTTCTCGGAATATGGCGCGAAGGTGGGTCTGGTGGATGGCGATATTTATGGCCCCACGGTTCCAATCCTGATGGGCGCAAGAAATGCCGAGCTAAACCAAAATGAGCGGGGTATTATTCCCATTGAATCGCATGGGATTAAATTTATGTCTATGGGGCTTTTGTCCAAAGGAAGTGCGCCGCTGATTTGGCGCGGGCCGATGGCACATAAAGCCATTCAAGAATCACTATTGCGCGTGGACTGGGGCGAGATTGATTATCTCTTTGTGGATATGCCTCCGGGCACCGGCGATGTTCATCTGACGCTCGTGCAAACCGTTCCAGTCACGGGCGCGGTCATTGTCACAACGCCGCAAGATGTGGGCATGACCATCTCTTTGAAAACCTTTCGTATGTTTGAGCAAACCAAAGTTCCGGTGTTGGGGCTGATCGAAAATATGAGCACGTATCAGTGTCTCCATTGCGGAAAAGAGGACGATATTTTTGGCGCAGGGACTGTTTCGAAAGAGGCCGAACGACTTCGTGTTCCATTTCTAGGCGGCATTCCGTTGAGCAAAAAAATTAGAGAATATGCCGATTCAGGCATGCCAGTGATTTTCGCCGATCCCATGGCGGCAGGGCCTTATGTGGATATTGCTGATAAATTGGCCACGGAGATTTATGTGCGAAATTATAATAAACGTACTTTAATTATTGAAGAGGAGCCGGAAGAAGCATCTGAATCTTTCACGGTATAACCATGACGGCCTATACAACACCCATTGCAATTAAGAAAAAAGGTAATCATTCACTTGAGGTTTCATGGGAGGATCACCACATTAGCCTCTATAGTTTTCGATATCTGAGACAGCACTGTTCTTGTGCCGGTTGTGTCGAGGAATGGACGGGGCAAAAGCTGTTGGATCCCGAAACGATTGCGCTGGATTTGATCTGTACAAAAGTGGAAACAACGGGAAATTACGCGCTCTCTTTTTCGTTCTCTGATCGGCACGATACCGGGATTTACCACTTTGATCATCTTCGGGCGATTTGCCCGTGCGAGTCCTGTAGAGGAAAACAAAAACCGCTTCGTTTTTAGGGGAGTCATTATGAAAACAAGTGAAAGCGAAATTATAATTACTGCCGCCCTGTTGGGGACAGAACGCTGTCAATTTACGGTGGATCGTCCGGTCATGCTGGCCGGTGGCGCATTGCAGTTTCATGATAAAAACAAGGCTGCGGGATATCCGTTGGCTGAACAGATTTTTGAGGTAGAGGGGGTTGTCTCGGTTCAACTGGAAGGGTCTAAAGTGACCGTTGCTTCGGAAGTCGGAACAAATTGGCGTGAAGCCGGAAAAGGCATTGGACGAGTTATTCGTGAATATTTAATTAGCGAGGCCGCCAATTTTGAGCAAACGCTTGCTGCGACAGAGGGAAGCCTTGATGAAAAGATTCGACTCAAAGTGCAGCGTGTTTTGGATACGCAAATTAACCCGGGCGTTGCGGGTCATGGTGGAAAAATCAAACTTTTGGATGTGCGTGGCGATGCCATTTATATTCAAATGGGTGGCGGCTGCCAAGGATGTGGGCAGGCCTCGGTGACCCTGAAACAAGGGGTTGAGCGCGCCCTTCAACAATTTGTCCCAGAGGTTAAACATGTTTACGATACAACCGACCATGCCTCTGGACAAAACCCCTACTATTCGTCGTCTTCTTCTTGTAAATAAATAAGGAAAGCCTGATGGCCATTCTCAACGTTGCAAAGCTGGGCAATCCGATTCTTCGGAAGCGTGCAAAACGGGTGACACTAGATGAAGCACTTTTGCCATCCTTTCAGCATTTTCTAGATGATATGGTAGATACGATGCAGGAACTCGATGGCGTGGGGTTGGCTGCGCCGCAGGTCTTTTCATCGAAGCAGATTGTTGTGATTGGTTCCGAGGTCAACGGGCGTTATCCGAATGCCCCGAATATCTCGCTTTTGGTTATGTTAAATCCCACGATTACCTTTTATTCGGAAGAAACGGAGGAAGGATGGGAGGGCTGCCTTTCTTTAGATAACCTACGTGGGAAGGTCACGCGGTCGGTGAAAATTCATATCAATGGGTTTACCCGTTTTATGGAGCCGATCTCAATGGACGCAGAGGGTTTTTTAGCGGTTGTTTTTCAGCATGAAATTGATCATTTGAAGGGCACGCTGTTTGTGGACCGGATGAAAGATTTCTCAACGCTTTGTCAACTTGAAGAGTACAATCTTTATTGGGCAAAGCGCGAAGTGGGCGCAGAAGCCTCTTAGCGACAAGTGTAGTGAACGCGAAAATTGCCGTTCAAAGACTCGATCCTTCCAAGACCCCCGCAAAATTTATTTCCAACTATTCCATAGAATATGATCGCGGCACCACGCTGCTTTCTGCACTCTTACAGATTAAAAACGAAATAGATGGCACGCTAACTTTTCGTGCGTCCTGTCGCGCTGCGATCTGTGGCTCTTGTCTAATGCAGGTCAATGGCACACAGCGATTGGCCTGCAAGACGTCTTTGCATGACCAGTGCGAGAAATACGGCCAAATTCAAGTTGGGCCGATGGACAAGATGACGGTCATTAGAGATATGGTCGTCGAGATGGCCCCCTTTTGGAAAAAGATCAAAGCGATTACGCCGTATATACGAGACGATATAGGGGCGACCCTTGTGGTCGCCTTACAGAAAGGGCGACCACAAGGGTCG
>JBBTIN010000042.1:0-5148 GCA_038059935.1 Nitrospirota bacterium | reverse complement strand
TCGCCCCTACAAAATATCCATGAGGCGTTGCATAACGCCGATGGCTGCATTATGTGCATGGCTTGTCTTTCGGCCTGTTCCACGTTTGAGGTCTCTCCTGATTTCTTAGGCCCTGCCGCGTTGGCCAAATCGTATCGTTTTATGGTAGACCCGCGTGATCAAGCGCACAAAGAGCGATTAGAACTGTTGGGAGAGGACAATGGCATTTGGGATTGTGTCCGATGTAATTTTTGTGTTTCTGTTTGTCCGAAAGACGTTGCGCCGATGGAGCAAATTATTCGACTGCGACGGTTATCACTTGCGGCGGGATTGTCCGAATCTATGGGGGCTTTGCATATTACGCAATTTACAAAAGTAGTTGGGCAAGAGGGGCATTTGAACGAAACGCGACTGCCGCTCTTGATGTTATTGGGTCATTGGGGGAAACTCTTCAGAATGATTCCATTGGCGATCAAGATGTTTTTACGCGGGAAGACCCCGTTTCCCTTTAAGCGGACAAAGGGGTATGAGCAGGTGCGTGCGATTTTCAAGAATAGGAATGACCAATGAAATATGCTTATTATCCGGGGTGCGCGGCAAAAGGCGCCGCGCCGGAATTGCATCAGGCCACAATGAAAGTCGTCGAACGACTGGGAATTGAGGTCGTCGAATTAGAAAACTTTAACTGCTGCGGTGCAGGTGTGATCACCGAAGCCGATCCTGATTTGGCCTATACCCTCAATGCGAAAACGCTCGCCACTGCAGAGGCGATGGGGCTTTCGATCATGACTGTTTGTGGAACTTGTCAGGGGACGTTGGGTGGCGTGAACAAGTTATTACAAAAAGATGAGGCGTTGCGAAACAAAATCAACATCGCGCTTAAGCAGACGACTGGATTGGAATATCATGGCACGGTTTCTGTAAAACATCTGCAATGGATTTTAGTCAAAGATTATGGGTTAGACAAATTGGAAAAGGCGGTAACGCATCCGTTGACCGACCTTGCCATTGCGCCATTTTACGGTTGTTATATCTTGCGTCCGGAATCGGCGACCGGGTTTGATAATTGGGAGAATCCCCAGTCGTTGGAGCGACTGATTAAAACGCTTGGGGCAGCTCCAGTTCCTTACGAGGGAAGAACGAAATGTTGCGGCTTTCCTGTTTTTTTGGAGAAAGAAGAAATTGCGTTACAGATGGTAGGAAGCCGGGTGGGAGAGGCCAAAGTCGCCGGAGCCCATGCAATGGTCACGCCATGTCCGCTTTGTCATCTGAGTCTTGATATTTATCAGGATCGCGCTCTCGAAAAGATTAAGGTGGTTGCAGAAGATACAGCTGCGCCGATGCCCATTTTACATCTGCCGCAATTGTTGGGATTGGCATTGGGATTCTCATCAGAGGAGTTAGGAATGAAACGGCACTTTGTCGCGACGGACGCGCTTTCAGAGAAGATTTTTTAAGAACAATCATTACGGAGTAGAGAAAATGAAAAAAGCACTCATTACGGGCATTACGGGGCAGGACGGATCATATCTGGCAAAATTGCTGCTTGAGAAAGGGTATGAGGTTTATGGGGCATTTCGTAGAACATCCGATATGCAGCTGTCTCGGTTACGTTATTTAGGCATTGAAGACAAAATAAAATTCATTCCAATGGAGTTGCTGGAATTTACCAATCTCATTCGGGCCATTGAAAAAGTCGAGCCGGATGAAATCTATAATCTGGGCGCGCAAAGTTTTGTGGCACTTTCTTTTGAAGAGCCTATTTTTACGGCGGATGTGACAGGGATGGGTGTCTTGAGAATGTTGGAAGTGATTCGTCAGGTCAATCCACAGATTCGATTTTATCAGGCTTCTTCCAGTGAGATGTTTGGCAAGGCTCAGGAATCCCACCAAACTGAAAAAACTCCTTTTTACCCCAGAAGCCCTTATGGCGTTGCCAAATTGTTTGCCCATTGGTCAACCGTGAATTACAGAGAGTCGTACAATCTTTTTGCCTGTTGTGGCATTCTCTTTAACCATGAATCTCCTTTACGAGGCATTGAATTTGTCACGCGAAAAATCAGCGATGCGGTTGCAAAAATAAAATTGAATCTGCAAGAGAAATTGGTTTTAGGAAATCTTTCCGCAAAAAGAGATTGGGGATACGCACCCGATTATGTTGAGGCCATGTGGCGGATGCTACAACAATCGGAACCTTCCGACTTTGTCGTTGCGACGGGAGAAACCCATACCGTCAGGGCGTTTGCGCAAGCGGCATTCTTACGTGTTGGAATAAATATTGAATTTATCGGAGAAGGGGAAAGTGAGAAGGGCATTGACGCGAGTACCGGAAAAGTTCTGGTGGAAGTCTCTCCTGAGTTTTTTAGACCGGCAGAAGTGGATCTTCTTTTGGGGGATGCCTCAAAAGCCAAACAACAATTAGGCTGGCAATCGCAAACCTCGTTTGAAGCGCTTGTTTCTTGTATGGTAGACGCCGATTACAAACGGGCAGAAAGAAGTTTGTTAAAACAGCCATGAAGGTTGCGCTAATCCACGACTGGCTGACCGGCATGCGCGGCGGAGAGCGATGCCTGGAAGCCTTTTGTGAAATCTTTCCAGATGCCGATATCTATACGCTGGTTCATACGCCGCAATCGGTTTCTCCCACGATTGAGAGCCATGCAATTCATACCAGTTTCATTCAGCATCTTCCGAATAGTCAGAAAAAATATCAATATTATCTTCCGCTTTTTCCAATGGCGATTGCCTCGTTTGATCTTTCCGGCTACGATCTGATTTTAAGCTCCAGTCATTGTGTGGCGAAAGGGGTGCGTGTTCCAAAGGGGGTTTGTCATATTGCCTATCTCTTTACACCCATGCGTTATATTTGGGATCAATATGAGAATTATTTTAATCACGAAACCGCCTCCATGCCGGTTCGCGTCGCTATGAAAATGGTACAACCCTGGCTAAAGCGTTGGGATGTCGGTTCTAATAATGATATTTTTTCTTTTGTCGCGATCTCCGATTTTGTGGCCAATCGAATTAAAAATTATTATGGGAGAATGGCAGAGGTCATTTATCCACCGGTTGATCTCGAACGCTTTTCGGCCGCATCGTCCAACAACGGTTTTTACTTGATCGTGACGGCATTGGTTCCATACAAACGGGTTGATCTTGCGATTTTAGCCTTTAACCGTCTGAAACTGCCATTGCACATTATCGGATCGGGACAAGACGAAATCCGTCTTAAACGAATGGCTGGGGATACGATTACTTTTTTAGGAAGGCAATCGGATGACGAGATCTCTGTCGCTTATGCAAATTGCCGCGCATTGATTTTTCCGGGGGAAGAAGATTTTGGTATTGTTCCGTTGGAGGCGATGGCTTCAGGCAAGCCAGTCATTGCGTATGGAAAAGGCGGTGCATTGGAAACGGTGATTCCCTTAGGGAGTTCGAGTCATCCACAAGAAGCACCGACCGGACTGTTTTTTTATCAGCAGACTACCGAGTCGCTTTGTGATGCAGTTTTGTATTTTGAGAAACATAAAGCCCAATTTGACCCAGAAAAAATAAGGCGGCATGTGACATCGTTTCGGGCAGACCGGTTCAAAAAAGAAATGCTCCGATCTATAGAAAAAACACTTCATGTTTTTCAAGCGGATCGTCCGCTGCGGGCGGAGCGTCCGCCGCAAAAGGAAAAAGATGCTTAAGCGGCACAGTGAATTTTATCAATCTATTTTATTGCTCATTGATTTTGTTCTCATTGCGATCGGATGGGTGAGTGCATACGGGCTTCGTTTTTATACCGATCTGATTCCGATTACAAAAGGGGTTCCGATTTTTACATCGTACTTAAGTTTGCTTCCGGCGATTTTAATTGCATGGAGCATTGCGTTTAAGTCGTTTCATCTTTATCGGTCGAGACTGGTCACATCGTTTTTTTCTGAAATAGTGGATATCTTCAAAGGATGTGCCTTTATGACGATGATTTTAATCACCATTAGTTTCTTCTTGAAGCAGTTTGAATACTCAAGAGCCGTATTTGTTCTTTTTGGCATTCACTCCATTTTTTTACTCACTTTGAGTCGGTGGGCTTTTCGGGCAGTGCTTCGTCTTGCCAGGCAAAAAGGATATGATTTGCATCAGGTCTTGATCATCGGAGCCGGAAAACTGGGACAAGAGATTGCGACCCGATTGCATCATCATCCTGAACTGGGACTCTCTATTGTTGGCTATCTGACGCGAGATGCTGCGAAAGTGGGGCAGGAAATAAACGGCATTCAGGTATTAGGTGTGTATCAAGATTTGCCCGATATCTTTACAAAATACAATATCGCTCAGGTTTTCATTGCAATTTCGCAGGAGTCTTACGGAACACTTAAGGAAATGATCGCGTTTTTTCAGGAGCAGATGGTTGATGTGCGAATGGCTCCAGACATTATGCAGTTTATGACCGTTCAGGGACAGGCTGAACTTTTTGATGGCATTCCGCTGATCACATTGCAGGCCACTCCGCTTTATGGGTGGGGGCGGATTTCAAAACGGGCAATGGATGTTTTCTTCTCATCCGCCATATTGCTGATGATCTCTCCGCTGATGATGCTTATTGGAGCTGCGATTTTCTTGACATCGGGAAGCCCCATTTTTTATCGGCAGAAACGGATTGGGTATGACGGCTTGATCTTTGAGATGTTGAAGTTTCGAACGATGCGAAAAGATGCGGAGGTTGAGACGGGGGTTGTTTGGACGATTGAGAACGATCCACGCCGAACTGGGTTTGGCTCATTTTTAAGGGCAACGAGTTTGGATGAGCTTCCGCAGTTTTTCAATGTATTGAAAGGGGAGATGAGCGTTGTGGGCCCGCGTCCGGAGCGCCCCGAGTTTGTTGAGCAGTTTAAGCAGCGGGTGCCGCAGTATATGTTGCGTCATAAAATTAAGGCGGGGATTACTGGATTGGCGCAAATTAGCGGTTGGCGTGGAAATACTTCGATTGACGAACGGATCAAGTGTGATCTGGAATATATAGCGCATTGGTCTACTTGGGTGGATATAAAGATTATGGTCAAAACCCTTTGGAAGGGTTTCTTCCATAAGAATGCGTATTAAGGGGCGGGGGTGCCGCCTCAAAAACAGACAATTTCCTCGCAAATTCATTTAACATCCGCTATAGATCATAATAAAGTGTTA
>JBBTIN010000041.1:0-13110 GCA_038059935.1 Nitrospirota bacterium | reverse complement strand
GGGTCAATCCTATCTCTCCTTTCTCTAAAAAAACCTTACGTCCGGATTAGGGGAGTTCTCTCCATCTTGAATCCAAAAACAGTTTCACGTATCATCCTCTTGGCCCTCCTGTGTGTTTGTGGTTTCACCTACTGGGTGAGTATTGTACTCACCCGAAACCCAATATCCAAGAGGGCTTCCCAGCTTTTTTAAACTCCTATCTCTTGTTTTAGGGATCTTAGTAAAAAAATAATTGACACAACTGGAAAAAATGTGTTAGATAAAATGGCCTTATGATTATTAGGCAGGGGTCGGGGGTGATCATATTCACGATTTCCTTAGGTGTTGTTCAGCCTGCTTGGGTTGCGCAGCACGGTCAAGTCAACTTAAATAGGAGGGGGAGAGTAAAGATGAAAAATAGTGTTAAACTTCTCGGGGCTCTTTTAATTGCCTTTGGGTTAGCAAATTGCAACTACAACAAACCAGCTGAGACCGCTGCTCCAGAAGCGCCAGCAGCAGAAGCGCCAGCAGCAGAAGCGCCAGCAGCAGAAGCGCCAGCAGCAGAGGCTCCAGCAGCAGAAATGCCAGCAGCAGAAGCCCCAGCGGCAGAAGCGCCTGCAGCAGAAGCACCTGCTCACTAATCGCAGTATTAAAAGCGAGTAGGAATCTTGCGTAAGGCCCTAAGGAGGTTTTTCCTTTGAGGGGCCTTACTGTATTTCCCGCACCATCCCTTTTCCTGATGTCTTATGGGCACATCTAAAAACCTATATGACATAGAAACACTTTTCCAAAAAGCACGCGACCTTAGACGAACACTTTCCTTCTTGACTGATTTTGAAAAGTGCTTTCCAGAGGGGGAGGTTTATTTGGTGGGCGGCGCTGTTCGTGATTTTCTTTTAGACCGCAGTACAAAAGATGTTGATTTCCTCATTCGGAAAGTCCCAATCGTCTCGTTAAATCACTTTCTCAATCAACACGGCAAGGCGAACTTTGTTGGAAAAAACTTTGGCGTCTATAAATTTATACCCACTGGGACAACCGATGAAATTGATGTTGCGTTGCCGCGTACCGAACGATCCTTTACCTATCAGGGTGGCTACCGCGATTTTGAAGTTGAAACGAATTCTGATCTCTCTGTTCTCGAGGACTTAAAGCGGCGCGATTTCACGATCAATGCAATGGCGCTTGATATGAAACGCTTTTGTTTGATTGATCCATTTGATGGACTCAATGATTTAGCACAAGGAAGGCTTCGGGCTGTTGGGACACCGGAAATTCGATTTTCGGAAGACTACTCCAGGCTCCTTCGCGGACTTCGTTTTTCCTGTCAGTTTGATTTCGAGTTTGATCCGGAAACAAAGAAAGCACTTTTTGAGCGGATTGGCTTTTTGAACGCCAAGCGAGAAGATGGCACATTTGTTGTTCCGAGGGAGACCATCGCGAAGGAGTTTTTGAAGGCGCTTTGTTGTCACCCCGTGCGTATGTTTGACTTGTGGGATGAAAGCGGCGCTTTTGCCGAACTGATTCCTGAACTACTAAAAATGAAGGACACGCCGCAGCCGCCGCAGTTTCATTCCGAAGGAGATGTTTGGGCGCATACCCGTTTGGCACTTTCACAATTGACCTCTCTCGCATTTTGCGAAGAATTTCAAACCGAGTTTAACGCGGAAGTGGCGTTGGCGGTGCTTTTACATGATGTCGCCAAACCGGTTACGATTAAAACACCCGAAAGAGACGGAACGGATCGAATTCGATTTGATAATCATGACCATGTTGGTGCGGCGATGGCTCGGGAGATCATTAAACGCCTGAAATTGGCGAGCCTACCCAAATCAAGCCGATACGCAATTAATGAAGACGCGGTTTCATGGCTGATTGAAAAGCATCTGATTTTAGTCTGTGGAGATGCGGATAAAATGCGCGCATCCACGATTGAAAAATATTTTTTGGATCCCAAAGTTCCCGGGCCAAGTTTGATGCGTTTGATTTTCTGCGATGGGAACGCGGCCATTCCAGCCGACGATCCATTGCCCAAGATGCGTCACTACCAGCAATTAAAAAACAGGCTTGAAAAAATGAAACAGTTGAGAAAGGAATCGGGTAAAGCGATTGTTCCGTTTTTATCCGGCCATGAGATTATCTCTTTGTTTGGAATAAAAACAGGCCCCGAAGTCGGACAATATCTCGCATTGCTCCGAGAAGAACAGCTTTCAGAAAGAATCACCAATCGGGACGAAGCAATTGCCTTTTTAAGACAAAGGGCGGCAACAACATCCTAGGACTTATTAACTATCGCCTTCCTATAAATATAAAGCGATATAATCAGTCCCAAGACCAAAACGCCGTGTAGTCCAATGTCCCAAAGATAGTGAAAAAACCGTTCAGCGGAAAGTGCCATTGTGTCATGCGCGGTTGCCGTCAGAGTGAGAATCTTTCGAATCGCGGCCACAATTCCAATATAAATAAACGGTTCTAGCGTGAGGGTATGGGTTTTTGAAAACTCCAAAATCGTTCGAAACAGTTCCAGAAAGATGACCACCAAAAGCAAGTCCACCATCAGATGCATTGCTGCACGGAGAACCCCATCGTTCAGATTGTAAAAGAAAAGCCCCCATCCTTGAACGAAAATGATCATACCCAGAAAAAGGAAGCTCAACCCTGCGGTGACGTAGCCCCATTTTTCGAGCCACTCCATCATCACAATGGAACGCTTAAATAAATTTTCGCTTTTCGTAGACATTGCCGAACCTCCTAGGGCATTGTAACAGAGAATAAAAATGAAAACCATCGCCTCGATTCGGTCGCTTCAGAAAATCTTATCCTTGTATGCCGGTCAAAAACGGATCGGTCTGGTGCCGACAATGGGCGCATTTCACGAGGGGCACCTCGCGCTGATGCGGGTCGCAAAACAAGAATGCGATATTGTCGTTGTCTCTTTATTTGTGAACCCGCTTCAGTTTGCGCCATCGGAAGATTTTACACGTTATCCGCGTGATCTTGCAGAAGATTGCAAAATGGCAAAATCGGTCGGGGTGGATTTTCTATTTGTACCATCCGCTAAAGAGATTGCCCCCCCCGACTTAGAAACAACCATCTCGGTCAACGCCGTGAGTCAGCGATGGGAGGGGGCGTCTCGTCCGACTCATTTTCAAGGTGTTGCAACGATTGTGGCAAAACTGTTTCAGATTGTAAAACCGGACCGGGCGTATTTCGGTCAAAAAGATTATCAGCAAACCGTTGTCATTCGAAAAATGGTCAAAGACCTTCATTTTGATCTAACCCTCCGCATCCTACCGACGATTCGGGAAGGGGCGCAATCAGGGGCGAAAGGCTTGGCCAAAAGTTCTCGCAACCAATATCTCTCGGAATCCGAACGGGCATCGGCAACCGTTTTGTATCGGGCTTTATGCCATGTGAAGCAACGGGTCAAGAAAGGGGAGCGGGACTGTATCGTCTTGCAAAAAGAGGCGATGGCAATGATTACATCGGAATCTATTGTCCGTCCCGATTACATTGCATTTTGTGATCCTGATACGTTAGAACCGGTGATCAAAATTTCCGGTAAAACGGTATTGCTTTTGGCTGTAAAGTTGGGATCGGTTCGTTTAATTGATAATATTGTTTTAAGGCCATAGATGAAGAAAAAAAGTTTACAAATCATGCGCCTGCTATTGGTCTGCAGCCTCTTTTTAGGATGTTCTGTTTCGGAAAAAGATTCCACCCGAAAAGACATTCTGGATATTTTCAAATCCTCTTTGCGTCATGAGAATTTCTTTGTTAGATCTGCGGCAGTCAAGGCCATCGGCGAGATGGGCGATCCTGATTTAGCAACAAAAGTGATCCCCCATTTCAAAGACCCCGAACCGTTCGTTCGGCTTTTTACCGTCGAATCGGTCGCGCAACTAGGAGGCCCGGACACATTAAAACTACTGCTCGCTGCGGGAAGCGATCCCGACCCGATGGTGCGCATTGCGGTTGTTAAAGCCTTACAGGAGCTTACCGGCTTGGATGGAAAAGTGCATGGGTTGCCATTGGGGAAAATTCTCCTCCCATTTCTGAAAGACCCTGATCCGACGGTTCATCTTTTTGCGAAGGCGGCTTTGGTAAAACAAGGGGCCGAAAAGGGGTGCGACCCCTGCGAGATGTTGGACGCGATTTTCGCCGCGACGGCAGACCCGGAGACAATGCCGTCTGCCCTTGCCGCGTTAGGCCGAAGCCACTCAAAACGCGCGATTCCCATACTGGCAAAAGCCCTTTTACATGCGGACAGTTCCATTCGTATGTTTGCCGCGGAGGCGTTGGGCGAGATTGCTGCCCCCGAAACATTTCCTTTGTTAGCCCCATTCATTAAAGATCAAGACGGGTCTGTGCGTGCCTCGGCGGCAACGGCTTTGGGCAAGATCGGAGATAAAAAAGCGATCCCGATTTTAGAAAGGCTGCTGACCGATTCGGAACCCTCGGTCAAAATTTCTGCGGCGGAAGCACTCGCCCGTTTGGGAAAAATCCGATTTGATATTTATCAAGAAGGGCTCAAGCATGATGACTATGGGATTCGACATGCCGTCATGGGCTCTTTACAAAAAGTAGGAAATGTCGCGGCCATGCCGATTCTTATTTCCGGATTATCTGATAAGGCGCCTCGCGTACGCATTGCTGCGGTGCGGGCGATTGGGGCTTTGGGTGGTGAAAAAGAAATTCCGGTTTTGAGGGGACAACTCTCAGACCCCGATTTATCTGTTCGTGCCTATGCCGCCGGGAATCTCGGTCGGCTGTTGTATAAACCGAAGATGAAGTCGTTTGAAATCTCCGGCAGGTAGTCGGGGAGAGATTGACAGGCCGAATTCACTTTTGTTACCAATAGGAACACAAGGCACCTTTAACTGAAGGAGATTTTTGAAAGATCGTTTCTTAAAAGCATGTCGGCGTGAGGAAGTGGATTGCACACCAATCTGGTTGATGCGTCAGGCCGGACGATATATGCCGGTGTTCCGAAAGATTCGGGAGACGCATTCTTTGCTGACCGTTTGCAAAACACCGGACTTGGCAACCGAGGTGACACTGCAACCGCTGAAACGGTTTGATCTGGATGCCGCAATTATCTTTGCTGATATTCTGCTTCCGCTGGAACCGATGGGCATCAAACTTGATTTTGTGAAAGGGGAAGGGCCGACTATTTATAATCCGCTCTCTCATCAACACGATGTCGAGGCGTTACGTCCCGTTGAACCCCAATCGGACTTGGGTTTTGTGATGAAAGCGATCCAACAGGTTCGGAAAGAAATTGATCTTCCGCTCATCGGCTTTGCCGGCGCGCCCTTTACGCTGGCGTCTTATATGATTGAAGGCGGACATTCCCGAAATTATATTAAGACCAAAAAAATGATGTATGGAGCGCCCGCGCTTTGGACGTTGTTGATGACCAAACTGACGAAAGTTTTAATAGATTATCTTTGCGCGCAAGCGGCGGCGGGCGCAAACGCGCTTCAGATTTTTGATAGCTGGATTGGCGCGCTTTCGTTTCGTGATTATCAGCAATATATTTTTCCGCACATGAAGGCCCTTTTTGATGGACTGAAAGCCTGTCACGTCCCGGTAATCCACTTTGGAACGGGAACGGCAACGCTGCTTAAAATGCAGCGGGAGGCAGGCGGAGATGTGATTGGTTTGGATTGGCGTATTCCGCTGGATGACGGCTGGAACGCCGTTGGCCATGATGTGGCTGTTCAAGGGAATCTCGATCCGGTAACGCTCTTCGCGCCGATTGATGAGATTGAAAAGCAGGTAGATGATATTTTAATGAGAGCAAAAAATCGTCCCGGGCATATTTTTAATCTGGGTCATGGCATCCTGCCGGAAACGCCAGAAGCCAGCGTTGAAGCACTCATTGAGTTCGTCCACAAGAAAACCCGCCGATAGAAAATCGCGCCGACACGGTGCCCGATCATCCATACCGTCCTGTAATGTAATCTTCAGTCCGTTGGTCTCTTGGATTGGTGAAAATCGTAGACGTTTTTCCAAATTCAATTAATTCTCCCATCAAGAAAAATCCGGTCTGATCTGAAACCCGCGCGGCCTGCTGCATATTATGCGTCACCATCACCACGGTATGCGTCTTTTTAATTTCAATCAGCAGTTCTTCGATTTTGGCAGTTGCTATCGGATCAAGTGCGGAACACGGTTCATCCAGCAACAAGACTTCCGGCTCGACCGCCAACGCGCGGGCAATGCAAAGCCGTTGCTGCTGTCCGCCGGATAACGCCAGCGCACTATGATGGAGATTGTCCTTTACTTCGGCCCAAAGTGCCGCGGCAATCAAACTCCGCTCAACAATCTCATCGAGCTCGTTTTCTTTGCGAATGCCGCAAAGACGCGGGCCATACGTAATATTATCGTAAATGCTTTTTGGAAAAGGGTTGGGCTTCTGGAAAACCATTCCGATTCGGAGACGAACCTCAATCGGGTTCATATCGGCGCGATAGATATCCTGATTTTCAAATAGGACCGCGCCGGTATGACGAAAATTCGGAATAAAATCGTTCATGCGATTTAGACATCGAATAAATGTACTTTTACCGCAGCCAGAAGGGCCAATCATTGCCGTGATTTGTTGTTTTTGGAGTAGGGTCGTATTGTCTTTTAATATATGCTTCTCCCCGTACCAGACGTTTAATTTCTCAATTGAAAAAGTAATGTTATTTTCACTCATAATGACCTTTCATCAGATTCCCCCTCCTTAGTTAAGGAGGAGGTTCACCTACCAGTTTTGCATTTTTTGATATTTATTTCTTAGCCAAATCGCAATGGCATTCATGCTGATTAAAATAACAAGGAGGACAATAATGCCTGCTGCCGCGTTGATCGCGAAGGCTTGCTGGGGACGGGAGACCCAGTTAAAAATTTGAATCGGGAGCACGGTGAATGGAGAGAATAATCCATCCGGCAAAAAGGGAATGTAGGTCAATGCGCCAATCATAATGAGCGGTGCCGTCTCGCCGATTGCGCGGGACAACGCCAAAATGGTGCCGGTTAAAATGCCGGGTAACGCGAGCGGGAACACCTGATAGCGCACGGTTTGCCAGCGGGAGGCACCCAGCGCGTAAGAGCCTTCTCGAATGGTATTGGGGACGGTTCGCAATGCCTCGCGAGCTGTCATAATAATAATCGGCAATATTAAGAGGGACATGGTCAACGCGCCAGAGAGAAGGCTACGCTCCAGATGGAGCAGCCGTACAAAAAGTCCCAGTCCCAGCAATCCGTAGACAATGGAAGGAATGCCCGCGAGGTTGGCAATGGCGATCTCCACAATTTTGCTAAACCTATTTTTCTCGGCAAATTCTTCCAGATGAATTGCGGCGGCGACGCCCAGCGGAAACGCAAAAAGCGCTGTGAGGCCAATCATATAAATGGTTCCGACCAATGGGGCGAGAATGCCTGCGCGTTCTGCTTTTCGTGAAGGGTAGGCGGTTAAGAAATCAAGGCTTAGTCGGGGAAGGCCATCTATCAGAATATTCACAACCAAGATGACCAGTGTCGCGAGGGCAATAAAGAGTGCGAAGAGGGCTGCGGCAATGAAAAGTCGGTTGGCGATTGTTTGTCGGACGAGAGATCGTTCGCGTTGTCGTAATGTTAATTTTTTTGTCTGCAACATCATCTGTTTTACAACCCCATCGCCCCCTTTGTATTCCCCTCCTTAACGAAGGATGGGAATACA
This sequence comes from Nitrospirota bacterium, assembly GCA_038059935.1. Classification (GTDB taxonomy): domain Bacteria; phylum Nitrospirota; class Nitrospiria; order SBBL01; family SBBA01; genus JACPZM01. The sequence goes on along the minus strand of JBBTIN010000041.1, from coordinate 5,420 downwards.
AATTTTGTAAGGGGCGATCCGAATCGCGACCAACGGGAAGCGACAATCCGCCCTCCGCTAGGAGTAAACCTCCCGATACCGTTTTCTAATATAAAAACTGGTCATATTCAGAAGGAGCGTGCCTAAGAAGAGCATCATTCCAACAACAAAAATCGTTTTGTATTCAATGGTGCCGTGCGGGGTATCCCCCATGCTTACTTGAACGATATAGGTGGTCATGGTTTCAATCGGGACAAGGGGGTTTGCCGTGAGACGTGGTTCCAGCCCGGCAGCGATGACAACGATCATGGTCTCTCCGATTGCGCGAGAGGCGGCCAAAATACAAGCCGCGCTAATTCCGGAGAAGGCGGCGGGGAAGACCACGCGCAAGGCCACTTGGAGTTTAGAGGAGCCGAGCGCGTAGGCCCCGTCGCGCAAACTTTTTGGGACGGCGAACATGGCGTCTTCGGAAAGAGACGAAATCATGGGGATAATCATGATGCCCATCACGATGCCGGGGCTTAAGGCATTAAAGCCCGAGAGTGTGGGAATCCATTGCTGAAGAAACGGCGTGACAAAAAGAAGTGCAAAGAATCCATAAACCACGGTGGGAACTCCCGCTAGAATTTCGAGAATGGGCTTGATTATTTTTCGAGTCCGGTCGCTGGCATATTCACTCAAGTAGATTGCGCTCAATAGGCCAATGGGCATGGCCACGCTGATGGCAATCAGCGAAACCAACGTGGTGCCTGCGATGAGTGGCCAGATGCCAAAACGTTTGTTTGAGAAAAGAGGGGTCCATTCGGTATCGAGAAAAAACTGGGCAAAAGAGACTTCTTGAAAAAAAGCGACTGTTTCAAAAAATAAGACCAGTATGATGCCCAGTGTCGTCAGAAGCGAAAGGGTGCCGCAAAAAAACAAAACCGCTTGGATGATGTTTTCTTTCCAACGTGTTTGTTGATGAAGTGCGCGATGCAAGTCTCGAATGGCCACAACGATTTCCTTATTTTGTTCCCAGTAGTAGTGAGGCAAACGATTTGCTGGAGCTTGTTTCTTTCTGATACAGCGAGCCGATGATTCTCTTTTTTGCGCGTTGCACGACGGCGACTTGAATCTCCTTTGGAAAGGGAATATATCCAACTTCACGCGAAAGTGCCGACCCTTTTTCAAGATAAAATGCAATGAACTGATTCACTTCATGTCGCTTGATTGACTGACTGCTGACATAAATAAAAAGCGGCCGAGAAAACGGATACGATCCATTTTCTACTGTTTTAGAAGAGGGGGAAATCGGCCCCTTGCCTGCATCTACCGCAACCAACTTAACCTTTCCTTTGTTTTCCTCGTAATAGGCCAACCCAAAATAGCCCAGTGCATACGGATCGGTGGCCACACCTTGTACGAGTACATTATCATCCTCGCTGGCCGTAAAGTCACCGCGACTGGATTTGGCTTTGCCGACAACCGTTTCAGTGAAAAAATCAAAGGTGCCGGAATCTGCCCCCGGCCCGAAAAGATGAATCTCCTTCGCGGGCCATCCCTGACGAATTTGATTCCATTTTGTGATTTTTTTCTGAGCAGACGGTTCCCACATCTTTTTAAGTTCTGCGATCGTGATGGTCTGCGCCCAATTATTTTTAGGATTCACAAGAACGGCCAAACCGTCGTACGCAACCCCGATCTCTATCAGTTCGACTTTATTTTGAGCACAAAGTGCAATTTCTTTGGCGGTGATTGGCCGGGAAGCGCCTGTAATATCAATCTCTCCCACGCAGAATTTCTTAAAGCCACCACCCGTTCCTGAAACGCCGACGGTCACGCGGGCATTCTTATTGGCGATCTGAAATTCTTCGGCGACGGCCTCGGTAATGGGATAAACGGTGGACGAGCCGTCAATTTTAATAATGGGCTGTCCCGCGTTGACAATGGGTAAAAACGCGGTGACGAATAAAACGGCCGATAAGATAAAGACTTTTTTCGTTTTCATATTTTTCTCCTTTTTTCATATTGCTTTCTTCTTTAATTACGGGTGAATATTAAAACGCGGATGTTAATGCGTAATGAACAAATTGTTAATTTTTTGTAAATAAATAAAGGGATGCGGTGCCGATTGATTTCCCGTTTCGATTGCTTTATCCTCACGGGCATTATGAGAAACGCAACGGCAAAAGAAGGAACCCTTTCATTTCGTCCGGAGGATTACGAAACCATTGAGCGCCTTAAAGCGACAGCCGATGCGAATCCCATCGGAGAGGACGACCCGATTCCAGATGATCGTCGCGCCGTGGTGTGCGGGGTTAAAATTGCATGGTTTCTGATGGCCGACTACGAAGATGGCATTGGGCAATATCGTCTGATGATTCAAGGAGAGGACGGGCAACCCGATCTCGATGTCGTACAAGCGATGGCAGTCCCTTTCTTCGCGACCAACCCCTACGAGATTATGCCCTATTCGAAAAATCGTTGCGTCATTCGAGTTGGCAGCCTCTTTTTCCCGGTGTCTAAATAACGATGGAGAGCAAAAATGAAGTATCCTTGTAGTGCCTATACAGAGGTCTGCGGCATTGTCTATTTTGCCCGTATGCTGGATAAGATTCGACTTTACGCGGCAGGAGAACTGCCTGACGCCTATCATACAAATTTGGGAGTTGGCGTTTTTGATGCGCACTGCTGTAATTTGCTGGGGGTCACTTACCCTGCCGTATCGGAAGTCGCCAAAAAGGAAAGCGATAACGAGAAAGTATTACAATGGTGTTTTGAAAATGGTAAAAAGCCCACTGCTGAAGAAATTCTGATTTGGAACGGCTTCATGACTAAAAAAGGATTTCGCGACGATTACTCGGAAAAGCTGAAAAAGTTTAAGGCAGAGTTGGGTCTTGCCCATCGAGACGAAATTCAGACGTTGTTTGATTTCTACGAGTTTGACGAGGAGCGCGCGAACTAGTCGTGGGACGAGAACTTTCTGCGCCATCTCTCTTTCAGCTGGGCTATTACTGGGACGCTAAAATATTTCTCACATCGGTTCGGCTTGATCTTTATAGTGCCATCTCAAACGGCAACGCATCCGCGGAGGCGATTGCCGCAGCAATTAAAACCGATCCCGCCTTCACCAAACGATTACTAGACGCGTTGGTTGTGATTGGCGTGCTGACTTGCGACGGAACGCACTATCAAAACATTCCAATCGTCTCGGAGTTTCTCGTCAAATCGTCCCCTTTTTATATGGGAGAATTGATGCTGCTGCAAGATGCCGAGTGGGAGGCGTGGGGCAATCTGGAAGAGATCGTTCGTTCGGGAAAGCCTCCTGTTTCCGGCAATCTTTTTATGAATCGGCCTGATCTTGCGGATCTCACGTTAAAAGTGTTGCACCGCATGGGACAGCGTGTCGCGCCGGCATTGGCTGCGAAGATTGATCTTTCCGCTTATCGAACTTTTTTGGATGTCGGCGGTGGCGCGGGGACTTTTTCGTTTGCGTTTTGCAAGCGATACCCCAATCTTCAGGCGACTTTATTTGATCTTCCGCAAACATTGGAGATTACACAAAAGAATATTGAGAAAGAAAAAATGGGAGATCGGATTAAAACGGCAGCCGGCAATTTCAACACGGATCCCTTCCCCGGAACATTTGATGTGGTCTTCTTATCCGACATATTGCATTATCAAACTGAATCTGAAAACGCAGCCCTTTTCAAAAGGCTTTATGATGCAACAAATTCGGGCGGCATTTTTATTGTCAAAGATATGTTTTTGGGTGAGGAGCCGAACAATCCCGGCTGGAACGCGATTTTCTCGATGCACATGATGGTCTATTCTGAAAAGGGACGCTGTTTCAAGGGGAGTGTAGTTTCAGAATGGATGCAGCGGGCGGGCTTTAACGAGATTCGAGAGATTGAAAGAAACACGGTACTGGTGGCAACGCGGTAGGGGCACGTTGCAACGTGCCCCTGCAATAGAGAGGTAGCCGCATCTATTTGTGTGAAAGCAGTTTCGAAAAATGATCTCGATGCGGCGCCATCAGCGTTACCCCCAGCGCGTCGCATTGATTCTTCAAACGACAACGATACTCTCGGCCAATGTCCCATTGCGCGCCCGGTTTCGTTTTAATCCGAGAGAGAATCGTTACCCCTAAATCCCCAAATGCCTCCACGCCAAAAATCTGAATCGGCTCCAAAAAAGAATCGCGATAGGTCACATCTTTCCGCATTGCATTGGCCACCAGTCGCATCAGATCAATGACTTTCCCGATATCCTCTTTATAGGAAATCGCCACCTCAACAACGTACGCCGACCATCCCGCAGTGCGATTCGCCAGTGCGCTAATCGCTCCGTTAGAAAAATAATGAACAACCGCCGAGGTGTCCCGCAATGTAACAGTACGAAACGTAATTCCTTCGACCACACCTTCCACGCCATTAATCACTGCGGTATCGCCCAGATGAATCTGTCCTTCGACAATAATAAAGAAACCGGCAATCCAGTCTCGAATGAGATTTTGCGCGCTCAATCCCAGAACCAACCCGGCGATTCCCGCGCCGGTGAGAATGGGGCCGATGTTCACCCCGGCTTGATCCAAACAAAAAATAAGAACCGTGAGCCAAATGGCCAGACGACAGACCGCCCGTAGCGTACCAAACAACGTTGACATCCGCTTATGGGTCATCGGATCGGGGGCTCCTTTTTGGATCAAGGCACGCTCCAATCGCGTTAAGAATAAATGGACAAAACGCGTGGCCAAAAAACCGATAATAATAAGGAGAATGATCCGAATCATCATGGGGCCTTCGCCGCGACCCCAAACCATTTTGTGTAAATCTTTCAGCAACAATTTAGGTTGAAGCATCTTGATCCTTAGGTAAGGGAAGGGGAGTGTTCCCCTTGCTGAACATGGAATAAAGTGAACAGCCAAAAACTTGAAGGCCTCCCAATAGGGACAAGTACAATCCCGGCCCGATGGGGTAACGACTCATCGTGAACTGGTAGAGTTCCAATCCACAAATCGCGACAATAATCAGGCTAAAAACGATATTGCCGCCCCAAGGCGCGCGCCACTTCCGAAGCCATCTGTAGAAAGACGAAAACAGTGCGAGAAGAGAAACGAAGAAAACAATTTGTCCATCGAGCATCTGAATGCCGTTCAATCGAACGACAAAAATTGCCGAATGTACCCATGGCAAGAAGCAGCCAAAGATCACCAGCACAAAATTAGACAAGAGATAAAATTGCATGGGCACCATCCTATCACAATTATAAAGATGTTACAGTAAAGACAAAGTGATATTGCTGACATTTTGTTTTTGCGATCAACAGTAGAGATGTCCTTCATGAGATCGCAAAGAGTAGACCCTAAAACAGAGATAGGAGTTTAAAAAAGCTGGGAAGCCCTCTTGGTTTGTTTGATGGATGAATTTCGAGAAGGGAATGTTCCTCCACAAGCGAGGCAG
>JBBTIN010000040.1:0-17635 GCA_038059935.1 Nitrospirota bacterium | reverse complement strand
CCCATTATGATCTATCCGCTCCCATCCCGGTAACCTTTAATTTGATCTATAACGCCCTATAGAAAAAATAATGCGAATTGTGTTATAGTGTGGTATACGCTGTATCTCTACTCATAAGAATGAATAAGAGATAAGATATCAAATTTATTACATGAGTAAATATGCACAACATATTGAAAATAAAATCAAATTTGTTTTTTATTTTAACAACACTTTTTGTTTTTTCTGTTGTTCCTCGTCTTTACTCCGAAATGAATGCGGAACGTCCGCTGCAGAATGTGCCAGAAACCATTATTGACCCAAGGGAAGTTGTGGGTATCCGATTAAGTGGCAGTAGTATGGGGGGAGTTGATGAGGAGACGCAATCCCTTTCTTCCTTGCTGTTGAAGTTTGGTACGGGCAAGTCTAGTATGATGGATGCAAATCGGGATACGCTGAAAGCCTTTATTCAATCATTTCAACCCAATAAAATTGAACGTATTGAGGTGATGGGTTATCCCGACAGTCAGGGATTCTCGCCCATTGATCCCACGACCCTTTATGACCGAGATCCGCTGCCTCTTGATCGCGCAAATGAGGTTGCAAAAAATCTTTCTCAATTGGGGATTGCGATGGATCGTATTTGGGTATCGGGTTCGGGTGCCAATGAACGGTTCTCCTCTGATAAAGATATAACCCCTTTATCGAAAAACTCGAATGCACAAGTGCATGTTTATACGGGTCGCGCGCAGCAGAGTCGTCTGCCCCATTTGTCTTATCATGTTGATGTAGACGGCGGTGCCATTTTCGTGAAAAATTTAAGGGTCAAGGTTTCTCTTCCACAAAATTTTAGAATCGTTCCTGATACCGTGCGGCTTGATGGCGTTCCAATGACCCGTTTTATTGCAGATCAGGAAGTGGTTGTTTTTAGCCTTTCGGATGTGGGCGTTCAATTTCAGCGCCGGATTGATTTTGATGCAGCAGCAGTCCCCGCAGTCGTTCAAGAACAAGTCGGTTACGAAAGGAATCGTTGCGCTTCTGATCGTTTGTTTCGTGCCGAGGCCACTGCTTTTTTTCATACCGAAACGATAAAGGATATAGACCAAAAAACCGTTTCAGTTGAAAATGAACTGCCTTGCGTCGCATCACCTTCTTTGAAGGATAAATCTGACCGTCTTGTCCGTATTGACTCCGTGAGCAAACGAAACGAGATTTTTATTGAGCAGGTTCGCTGACTTCGGTAGACAAGACGAAGGAAGATCGGGCATGATGAATAAACTATGAGGCCCGAATCAGATATCGTTTACGGCGTCCATCCCGTTTTGGAAATGCTCAAATCGGGACGCCCTGTTGGCAAGATTTACCTGTCCCTCTCGCGATCTGAAAAAGAAGGCGAGACCATTCGCCTTTATGCACGAGAGAAGGGCATCCCGCTTGCTGCAGTCAGTAAAGAGGAACTGTCTCGCATGACCGCAACCACTCGGCATCAAGGTGCGGCCGCGTTTGTTTCGACCGAGTCCTATCAGGATTTAAACGCGCTGCTTGCTGTTTCAGTAAAACGAAAAGAGGCTCCCTTTTTCCTTTTACTTGATTCTGTGGAGGACCCGCGCAACTTGGGTGCCATTTTGAGAACTGCGGAGGCCGCGTGTGTTCATGGGGTGATTCTTCCAAAGCGGCGGGCTGCCTCACTGTCTCCGGTTGTCGGAAAGACATCGGCTGGGGCCATGGCGCATCTGCCCATTACACGGGTGACCAATCTCTCTCAAACGATAGACCAACTGAAAAAGGAAAATATTTCTATTGTCGGGATGGATGCAACGGCCAAAATGTCCTATTTAGAAAACGATTTTCAATCTCCGGTTGCTATTGTGGTTGGCGGAGAGGGAGGCGGTATTCATCAAAAAATTTTAGAGCGATGCGATGCAGTCGTCTCTTTGCCGATGAGAGGAAAGGTCTCCTCATTGAATGTTTCGGTTGCCGTTGGGATTGTTACTTACGAGGTCTTAAGACAGAGGGGCATTTCTAAAAATAAAATTAAATAATGGAGGGAAGTATAATGATGGTTTCGCGCAATACACATTTGAAAATCGCGGCGGGTATCTGGGGAATGGTTGGTTTTGGTTTGCTGATGGCCGGATTGTTTTTTTTGTTTGGTAATCGGTCTGTCAGTACACTTCCTGGGGCGACGACCGCAATCGGACTGCCTGAAGGAATTGGCTTTATCATTGCGCTGATTATCGGTTTTGTAAAAGGACAAATTGTTTTACCGAAAGTGGCCAAAAAAAATATTGCGCGTATTATGACGCTTCCAGAGAAAAGCCCAATCTTCACTACGTTTAGTGTAAGAAGTTGGACATTGGTGCTGGGAATGATTTTGCTCGGCCGGTTCATTCGCGTAATGGGTGCGCCCCATTTTGTGGTGGGCACAATCTATATGGCTGTTGGAATTGCCCTTCTGCTCGGGAGCCGTGTTTATCTTAAGGAACAGGCTTGAACTTAAGGCATAAAATCGCCTTTTTCTTCTGGATATGCTTTGCATCCGCGTCATCCATTCTTTTTGCAGAGGACATCAAACCCCAAGAAAATGTTGCTCCCAATGGGGAGCAACAAGGGTCGCCTTCTGACAAAGCCGATCAAAAAGAGTCCCCTCCAAAGCGAAAAAAAACACCGCTCCGTTTAGAGATTAAAGAAGTTCCTTTGGGGCAAGTGGAGATCGAGGGGAACATTTATTACAAGACAACATTTCTGCGTCGGCATTTTGGTCCGGTATTGGAAGCGCCGTTTTTACATCAAAACGAACTCGAGCAGCGTCTTCGTCTCATCAACGAATTTCCAGATTTACGTGTGAACGCGATTTTAATGCCAGGGAAGGATCTGTCGCGTACCGATCTGCTTCTGAAGGTGAATGACAAACGGCCGGTTCATCTAACATTGGAATATAATAATTTTGGAGCGCGTGTGCTCGGAGACGCACGGCTGACGACAACGCTAACATGGGGAGATTTAACGGGGCACGGAGATCGTGTTTTGCTTCGTGCCGCCACGATTCCCAATGCCATTGTTGAATTTCCATTGCTGCAAATCAATTACATGCTTCCTGTCGGTTTGTCGGGGACAAAGGTGCATTTCTCATATGCACGAAGTCGTTTTGCAGTCGGTGACGATTTTATCCTATTAGATATTGATGGAAAATCTTCCATTTACGATATCATGGTGACCCATCCGTGGGCACGTTTAACGAATCGGTCAATAGACATGATGCACAGTGTGTCAGCCAAACGTGAGATGATCTCTGATATTGATCAGGTTACGTTTGACAATAAAATTCAATCCATATCGCTTGGAGTCAATTGGAGCGAACAGTGGAGTCCGCGTCATCGGCTTGTTACGGCGGGGACATTGACCCAAGGATTTGGGAAGAACTTGGGCGTCCGATATCAAGCTGCAAAAATAAATTTTAACATGAAAGATGATCTGGTGCTTAACTCTCGTTTTTCTTTGCAATCCAAAGTGGCAGGGCAACTGTCCAATACCAGCCTTCTTCTTTCCGATCAATTTACAATTGGAGGCATTGATTCCGTACGAGGCTTTACACAAGGGGAGGGAGTAGGGGATAATGGAGCCACAACCGGTATGGAACTGCGTCTTTCTTTAGATCAACAGGGTCGCTTTGCAACCGTGGGGTTTATAGACCATGGTAGTGCTTTTTTGCGCAATGCACAGCCGGGACAGCGATCTCATACCGCCCTGACTGGTATGGGTATCGGGCTTCGCGCCGCGTTCTTGCCCTACCTGTTTGGACGAATTGATTTAGGCATTCCTGTTTCTCCAAGCAAGAATGCGGATCATAAAGGCATCGTTGCTTATGCGCAGGTTGCCTGTGAGTTTTAGTGCTGAAGTAATAAACATGCGTGGCATTATTTCTTTTTTTCTTTTCTTTTTTCTCTCCAGTCTGGTGGCTTTGAATCTTGCCTTTGCGGGACCCAATGGCGGTATTGTCGTGGACGGCAGCGCAACAATTGGTCATCCCGACTCGCTCACGACAGAGATTGCCCAAACCAGTGCGCGTGCGATTATCAACTGGAATCAATTTGGTTCCGCCGCAAACGAAGCGATTTCGTTTAGACAACCATCATCTGAATCGGTTGCACTCAATCGGGTCACTGGGAGTGACCCTTCGATTTTATTGGGTTCTCTCTCGGCCAATGGACATATTTTTGTCGTCAATTCAAACGGCGTTTATTTTGGCCTAACATCAAAGGTCAATGTCGGCAGCCTTTTTGTTTCGACACTGGGTATCAGCGATGATGATTTTAAGTCGGGAAAGTTGAGATTCTCGCAAGATCCAACGCGACCATTATCTGGCATTGTGAATCAGGGAGAAATGCGTATCGGGAAGAAGGGCAATCTTGTCATGGTTGCTCCGCTGCTTTCTAATGAAGGAAAACTTTCTGTTGTTTCGGAGGGGGGAGTTCATCTTGCAGCGGCAACACACGCAATTGTAAATACAGATGGGGAGGGGCTAATCCATGTTCTCGTTCCATTGGGAAATTCCGTTCCGGAAGATGTGATCTTAACGTCGGAATCGTATAGCAGCGTGTTGCAGGCCGTCTTTGGTCAACCCCAAACCAACCAGGCTACGACCTTGCAAAATGCCAGTGGTCGTCTTATTCACACTGGGCAGATTGAGACGAATGGCCCTGTTGTCCTTCATTCATCTCGAACAATGACGCTTCGTCCTGAAAGCACGATTACTGCTGGATCGGGAACGATTACAATTGTTGCTGGAGAAAATGCTCAAATTGGCAATCTGGTTACTGCTGGTGGGGCTGTTAATATTCATGCCGGTGGCGCGATTGCAATAGGAGAGATCAATGCAACGAATCGAGGGATTGTGAATATCACTTCGGGGGGGGGCATTACGGATAATAACCAAGCGAAAAACAATATTACTGCGGCAACAACAACATTACTCGGAACAACGATTGGAGGCGCGGCTGACTCCATCGAGACGATGGTGACGACATTCAATGCAACGTCCACCAACGGCGGTGTTTTTATTACACAGACTGATGCATTGGTGTTGGGAACGGTTTCTGCGTTTGGATCTGGAAATGATGTTGCGATTCGGGCAGCCAACGCAATTACCGATGGAAATGGAACATCTACTAATATTACTGCTGGGACGGCCACATTAACGGGAACAGCGGTTGGAACTTTTGCTGACCCGTTGGAGACATCGGTTAATCGCATCAATGTGACGACTTCAAATGGTGGAATCTTTATTTCCGAGGCCGATGAAATCTTGTTAGGAACCATTTCAACGGCTGGAAATAAAAGCGCGCTGATTATTACAAATAATAGGGGAGCGATGACCCTGGGGACCATTACGGCGCAAGGTCAAGTCAGTCTGGCAGCCCTTTCCGGGGCACTCGTAGATGGAAACGGGACAACAACCAATATTACAGCGAGAACAGCGACATTAACCGGAACAGCAGGGGTTGGAACTTTAGCAGATCCGATAGAAGTCACAACAAAAAAAATAAACACAATAGATTCCCCTGAAAAGATTTTTATAAACGAGTCACAATTAGCAAATGCGAATCAGGATGATGCCCTTAATGCGAATAAAGATGAGACACTGTCTGATGAAATCCGTTTAACAGAAAATGAACTCAAAAAAAGATGGGAAGATCCTGCACAGATCGCGCACAATATTAAAAACACGAAAGAGGAGTGTTTGATTAATATTGAAACCACTCGGAACCCGATTTGTCTACAACCCTAATCGAGCGTTACCCCTACCCCTTTAAGAATTGCAAGATTGTATCTGCTTTTTGCATCGCTTTTTTTGCATCCGAATTGAAAATCTGAAAGTGTCCCATTTTCCTTCCTGATTTAATGACCTCTTTTTTATAATGATAAAAACGAATCCCATCAATAGAGCGTGCCTTTTGAAGCCATTGCTCTTTTTCGGTCAGTTTTTTAATTTCATCCCCTAAAATATTAATCAATACAGAAGGCGAGAACAGTTCTGGCGGAATAATCGGCAAGCCACAAACGACACGAACTTGCTGCTCAAATTGAGAGACCGAACAGACATCCATTGTATAGTGCCCCGAATTATGAGGCCGCGGTGCAATCTCGTTGATCAACAATTCGCCCGTTTTGGTGAGGAACATCTCCACACAAAAAACCCCCTGTCCTTTAAGGGCGGAAATTGCATTTGCTGCCAGAGTCGTGGCTTGCTTGGCCAAATCAGAATCAATGTTTGCCGGCACACGACTGACGCGAAGAACGCCCTGTTCATGTCTATTTTCAGAAACCGGATAAGTGATGACTGTGCCAGTATTGTCTGAAACAACAATAACGGAAAGCTCTTGATCAAGATCCACTTTTTTCTCAACGATCCATCCAGCGGGATTGGCGTTATTTTTTAATTGTTCCGACAACGCCAAGACGTAATCCATGTTTGTAAGATGCCACTGCCCTTGCCCGTCATATCCAAAAACGGCGGTCTTCACAATGCAGGGCAGCCCCAACGCTTCGCTTTTTTTAGAGAGCGTTGATGGATCGTCCAGAGCGTCGTATGGGACAACGGGAAAATGATGTTGCCGCAAGAAATCTTTTTGGGTAATCCTATTTTGAATCAGACGCAAGATGGCACTACTTGGAGAAGTCGTCACGGATTGTTCGATCTTTGAAACGAGGGCGGCTGGAATATTTTCCCATTCGTAGGTGACGCCTTTTGTTTGATGCAAGAAAGACAAAAGGGCATCCGGGTCATCAAAGGGTGCACAGATAAATGAATTGGCGGCCAATGCCGCAGGGGCTTTTGGATCGGGATCCCAAACAATAACACAATAGCCCATTTTTCGGGCGGCCTCGGCAAAGAACATTCCCAGCTGGCCTCCGCCAAGAACGCCAATCTGCTGTCCGGGTAAGATCATCGGATTTTTTCGTTGATGACCCGACGGGTCTGATCTTCTCGAAAGGCCAGCAATCGCTTTTGAAGGGCTGGATCGTTTAAGGCTAAAATCGCAATGGCGAGTAGCGCCGCGTTTTCTCCGTTACCAATTGCAACCGTGGCAACCGGAATTCCGCGTGGCATTTGTACGATGGATAAAAGGGAATCAAGTCCATTGAGATATTGTGTTGGGATCGGGATTCCAATGACCGGAAGAATTGTCTTTGCCGCAATCATGCCGGGAAGATGCGCCGCGCCGCCTGCCCCCGCGATGATGACTTCAATGCCGCGACCATACGCCTCTTCTGCATATCGAAACATTTGATCGGGGGTTCGGTGGGCGGAAACAATCTTCACCTCTGATGCAACATGAAACGCGGTGAGTTTGGCCTCTGCCTTTTTCAAAATCGGAAGGTCTGTTTTACTGCCGCCGATAATGCCAACGCGAGGTAATAAAGAAACGGTTTTCATGCCGGTTTTCATAATGGACTGGATGTCTCCTCTTGTTTATTTTTTGTAAAAAGCCTGATCACCTTCATTTTTGCAAAAAGAAAGAGCCGCTTAAAATTCCGAGGGGTTTTTGTGGCATGACCGACCGTCTTTTTAAATCGCCGCAAAAGCCGTTTTGCCCAGAGAAATTCAGTGGCTAAAATAGCGAGACCAATGGGGATGACTAAAATGCCTGGTCCAGGCAAAGCGATCATCACGATGCCAATGATGAGGATGGTAAACCCAACAACAATAACAACGGCTTTTTTTGCTTGCTGGTAAGACGCGACAATAAAACGTTGAATCACTAAAATAGTTTCCTGACGTGGACTCTGAATATATCACCGTATTGATGCCTTAGTCAAAATGATCTTTTACAATCCGCAGCGGACGTTCCGCAAGAATCAAAAAATACAGACCACCCTAAAAGAGACAACAAAGCGGTCGCAAATCCGACAAAAATGTCGCAAAAAAACGAAGCGCTTCTTGGAATAATTGACATAATTTATTGAATTAAAATAACATTTTATTTTGGCATTGTAATTGCTCATGTAATGGCGATCTGTAATACATCGTCGTATTTCAGCGGAGCGTCCGCTGCGGATGGTGGGTAATGAAGCCCTAGGCAATATTTTTTGTCTAGGGCTTTTTTTTTCCACCTAGCGGTGGGGCGAGAGTGACAGCCACCTAGCGGTGGGGCGAGAGTGACAGCTTCCGTTGGTCGCTGTAAAACCGAGACCTATTGTAGAAGTCGTGTCATTCCGGTAGTTTTTAATCTGGAATTGGGAGAACGGAAGACGAATGAAACGAGAAGATATTTTATTTCCAAAATTTTCTGAGAAATTTTTTCGGATGGACTTTGAGTCGGAGCCATTACCGGTCCTTTCGCTTTACCCATTTCCGCCGCCAATCACGTTGGAGCAAGTGCGATTAGAAGTTTCCGGGCTTGAGGAACCGTCCCGTGTCATTGCTTGGTCGGCACTCTCTGATATTCCACGCGTCAAGATTGAGTCTGCGATCATCTGTCAGATATTTAATTGGTCTGAAACCGTCGCGTGGGAGGGGATTCGGCTGGTTGATTTTTTGGATTATTTTAAAATAGACACCCACCCCGAAGGATACTTCGCTTTTTATTCTCGCGACAAAATTTTCTTTGAAGGGTTATCGCGGGACGAGGCACGAGATCCCCGCGTGTTTTTGGCGTATGGATTAAACGGGGCTCCGTTGCCGGAGCAGCATGGCGGGCCGCTTCGGTTGGTGGTTCCTTTTTTACAAGGCTATAAAAGTGTGAAATGGGTTCATGCGATTCGTGGGTATAGGAACGATCCGATTGGGATTAAACGGCTATTAGGACAAGCCCCCACCGGCATTCTGAACAAAAAATGGAAGGAAAAATATCAGATTGTTCCGCCTGCTGGAAAGGCGGGGGATCCGCTTCTTTTTGCGCCACTCGTAGAAAAATCTGTAGGGGCATCCCTTGTGGGTGCCCAAAATATAGAGAGTACTGCGACCGTCATTGAAGATGCGGAGTCGTGCGTTTTAATCCCGCCGGTTTCCGCAAAATTTTCGATGCTTCCGAGCAAGGAAAAGGATACTTCGAGTAAAACTTTAAAAGAGATTATTGTGTTGATTCGTCCGCATAAACATATTGAAACGCGGAAAGAGCTAGAAAAAGTCGGGGTTTTTTCTTATACCACGCAGTCGGTTTTGGGGAGAAGTAAACAAAGGGGGCTGAAGTTGTCTGCCGATGGTCACAATTCGGTTGCGATCAAGTTTTTGCCCAAGCGGTACTTTTCTATTGTGGTGACCGAGAAGAAGTTGTCGTTGGCGATTTCCGCGATTGTTAAGGCGAATCGAAGTGGAATTGGAAAGATGGGGGATGGTCGTATTTTTGTGATTGATCTCGAAGAAGTGGTGCGCATTAGCACCGATGAGCATGGGGGTGAAGCCGTATGAAATTAATTCGGGCGATTATTCGAAATGAGCGGGAAGAGGCGGTGACGGCCAATCTAGAAGCAGCGGGCATTTACGCGATGACGAAGATGCCGGTGTTAGGTCGAGGCAAGCAGCGTGGCATTGAGGTGGGTGGGGTCAAGTACGACACCTTATCGAAGTTAATGCTTCTTTTAATTGTAGAGGACAAGGAGTATCAGAAAGCGATTGAGGCGATTGAAAAAGGGGCCTATACGGGAAATCCGGGTGATGGAAAGATTTTTGTGAATTCGGTGTCCAAGTCCTACACCATTCGCACCGCAATGGAAGACCTAAATGGGTAGGTGTCCAGTCGCATGAGCGGGTGATTATTGCTGGAAAAAGGAATAATGCGGCTCTTCTTTCAGAGGAAGATTGGAGCGCCATCCAAGAGACACTCTTTTTGGCCTCCATTCCCGGTATGAGAGAATCCATTATTGAAGGAATGAAAGAACCGATTGCCAAAAGTAAACGAAAGTTAAACTGGCAAAAAAAAGATTGTACGAATTTTGCGAATGTGGACACATTATGAAGGATGAATTTTAATCTTATTTATAGAGTCAAGGCGTGTTTGATATAGAGTGGATAAAGGTTAAAATTAGTAAAAGTGAGTATTACCTTTCAAGGCATGGTGACCAAGAAAGACAAAATGATCATCTTACGATCTTGGAGGTTGAAGAGGCTCTGCTCAATGGAAAGGTTTTAGAGCAATACAGCGACGCGGGGAGAGGAGAAAGTTGCTTGGTTGTTGGTTTTACAAATTTGGGCAAACCCATTCATATCGTATGTGGAGAAATGGAAAACAGTTTGGCTGTCATAACGGTGTATATTCCATACCCGCCTAAATTTAAAAACCCATATGAAAGGGGGTAATTGATTATGAAGATTTGTCATTTTTGTGGGAATAAAAATTTTAAAAGCGCGAAGGTGCAATACACCTATAAACAGAACAACAAATTTTTAATGATTGAAGATGTTCCTTGTGAGCAATGTGAATATTGCGGTGAACAATATTTTGAAGGAAGCGTCTTAAAAAAGATTGAAAATGAATTTAATATTGTTCATTCAAAAAAGAAAAGGGTTGAAAGAGAATTGATTATCCCTGTCGAACAATTTATTGAGATCCAATCGATAAACTAACTGATGTTCGCACCCCAATGAAAGGTCTAAATGGCTAACATTATTAAAGCAATTAAAAGCGGACACCCGCCGACACTTCTTTCTGCGTTCCTCTACTTTGACGTCAGCTTCATGATCTGGGTATTGATCGGCGCGTTGGGCATTTTTATATCCGGCGACTTGGGACTCACCCCCGCTCAAAAAGGAACATTGGTCGCCATCCCCCTTTTGGGTGGGGCATTCTTCCGCGTGGTCGTTGGTGTATTGGTTGACCGTTTTGGCCCTAAAAAGATCGGCATTTTAACACTCACGCTCTCCATTCTTCCCCTTATTTTGGGATGGCTCTGGGCCGATCATTTTATCTCCCTGCTTGTTGTCGGCCTTTTGTTAGGAGTCGCGGGGTCCAGCTTCGCCGTCGCGTTGCCGTTGGCCTCTCGATGTTATCCCCCTGAACATCAAGGCGTTGCAATGGGAATCGCCGGCTCCGGAAACTCCGGCTCGATGATTGCCATTTTGATTGCTCCATTTTTAGCAAAGTGGCTTGGATGGCATGCCGTTTTTGGATTGGCCTTAATTCCCCTTCTTATTGTATTGAGCATATTTGTTTTATTGGCCAGGGAATTGGGTGTATTGCCGCCTCCGATGCCGCTTTCCGATTACATCACACTGCTAAAAAAGAGAGACCTCTGGTGGTTTAATCTTTACTATGGCGTGACCTTTGGCAGCTATGTTGGCCTCGCCAGCTTCTTGGGGATTTTCTTACACGATCAATATGGCCTCTCTCCGGTTTCCGCGGGCGGTATCGTAGCATTGTCTGTTTTTGCCGGATCCGCCGTAAGACCCATGGGTGGATATTGGGCGGATCGAATCGGCGGAGTGAAACTCTTAATGGCTCTTTATTTGATTGTGACAATCGTCTTTGGAGTCATCGCAACGCTTCCTCCTGTATGGCTTGCTGTTGCCTTGTTTTTTATTGGAATGAGCCTATTAGGTATGGGCAATGGCGCGGTTTTCCAATGGATTCCACAAAAATTTCCACAAGATATCGGATTGGTGACTGGACTCGTTGGGGCGGCGGGCGGCGTCGGCGGATTCTTCCTTCCCACACTATTAGGCAGTATCAAAGGCCTCACAGGCTCTTACGGAGTTGGCTTTCTGATTTGTGCCAGCATCACCTTGTTTTGCTTTGTGTCCCTTTTCTTTAGAATAAAGTCTGAAAAGAAAGATGCGGTGGAAGTTCAAGTAAAAGGTGAGGGAAGAGTTCGGGTGGAGGTGGGCTTTGGCGGATAAAATAAAAATCGTTGTGATTGGAAACGGGATGTCCGGACTTTGTGCCATTGAAGCCATATTAAAAACAAAGGCCGACGTCGCAATCACCATTTTCGGAGACGAGCCCTATCCGAACTATAACAGAATTATGCTTTCGGACATATTGGCGAGAAAGACCAGTTACGAAAAAATCATTCTCAATTCAGACGCGTGGTATCAAGAGAATTACATTGATTTAAGAAAGAACGAAGCAATCGCTGCGATTGATCCTCAAAGGAAAGTGGTCATTAGCACAAAGGGGGACGAGAGTCCCTACGATTATTTAATTATCGCGGTGGGCGCGCTTCCCTTTATTCCGCACATGATTGGTGCGGATAAAAAACAAGTGATGGTCTTTCGGACACTCGATGAGACCCAACAGATTATCGAATTGGCGCAAAGTGATAAAGCGGAGCGTCCGCTGCGAGATGCCGTGGTCATTGGCGGGGGGCTTTTGGGACTAGAAGCAGCACGGGGGCTGATGAATCATGGCGTTTCGTCCACCGTGATTCATCTGATGGATCGGCTGATGGAACAGCAACTAGACCCAATGGGGGGATGGCTCTTAAAACGCGAAATTTCGCGAATGGGCATCCCTGTTTTATTGAATACCACTGCAACAGAAATTTTGGGGAACGACGATGTAGAGGGCGTCCGCATTGCGTCGGGAGAAGTATACCCGTGCGACATGGTTTTAATTTGCGCCGGAGTTCGGCCTAATATTGCATTGGCAAAAGTGGCAGGGCTTCGTGTGAATCGGGGCGTGATCGTGAATGATCAAATGGAGACGAGCGTTTCTGGCATTTTTGCGCTAGGGGATGTCATTGAGCATCGCGATAGAACCTATGGTCTGGTTGCACCATTGCGTGATCAGGCGGCGGCTCTGGCCGATGCCATTGTCGGGGGAGGGACTCGGCGGTACGAAGGAACCCTCTGCGCGACAACACTCAAAGTGGCTGGGATCAATCTCACATCGGCAGGAGATATTGTCGGAGATTCCTTATCAGAAGCGCTTTCGTTTCTGGATACGGAGAAAGGGATTTACAAAAAATGTGTCATCCGCAAAAACCGTTTAACCGGGTTTATTTTGGTGGGGGACAATCAGGATGCGACACGACTTTTTAATATTCTTTCTAAAGGGGAAGAACTTTCGGCAATCAAAGGGACATTGCTAGGCGCGCTTTCGATCGGGGATAATAAAAGTGGCGGAGCCACCGGAGCCACTGGAATGGATGATTCAGACATCATCTGTAATTGCAATAATGTTACGAAGGGAACGATTTTAGAAGCGATCAAGGAAAAGGGATTAAAGACCCGTGAACAAGTGGGTGCCTGTACGTTGGCTTCGACCGGCTGCGGCAGTTGTGCACAACTGGTGGACGATTTGCTCGCAGGACCCACAAAGGCCGCTGCAATTGCAGCTGTTCAATCTACAGGAACAGACCGACCAACGGGACAGCGTGTCCTGCGAGGAGGGCTCAATCCCGCAGGCGGCCGTGCCGCCGATGTCGAGAAAGTCAAACAAGAAGGGTTGGGTCTTGATTTTTATCGGTTGAAAGAAGTGGGGGCGAAAGATTTAAGTATTGAAGATCAGTATCGCCTAAAGACGTACGGCTTTTGCGCGCAAAAGCATCCCGGCTATTTTATGCTACGACAGCGCATTCCCGGTGGGCTGCTCACCTCAATGCAGATTAAAAGACTGGTTGAGGTTTGTGAAACATACGGTCGTGATGCGGCACATATTACGACGCGCCAGAGTCTGGAGCTGCATTGGGTGCGCGTGGAAGACGCGTTGGATATTTTTGAGAAATTATCCGAAGTGGGAATCACGACACGCTCAACTTGTGGAGATACGCTGCGCAATGTCTCCGCCTGTCCGCATGGCGGTATTGCCGAAGACGGACTCGTTGACGTACAGCCTTATGCACGGCAAATTAGTGATTATTACGTTGAACACTCCGCGCTGATTAATCCGACAATGCCCAACCGGATGAACACCTACTTCGCAGCTTGCCGTGAATGCAACCCTGATGCGCTACTCAACGATATTGGATTCGTGGCGGTTGCTCGGGATTTTCATGGTAAAAGGGAAATCGGTTTTGAAGTATGGGTGGGCGGCAGTTTAGGGACGCATCCGTTTTTAGGCTTTAAAATTAGAGATTTTATTCCACTTTCCGACGCGCTGCCGGTTTGTCTGACTATTTTTGAAATGCATACCAAATTTGGAGATCGGATAAAGACGCGATCCCGTCTGAAATATCTGATTGAAAAATGGGGGCGAGAAAAATTTGTTGTGATGTTTGATAAACTCTTTTTAGAGAAAAAGTCCCTACCCGAAGTCCGCCAACGGGCGGAGGCGAGAACGACTGCTCCGCAGTCTATCCCCACTCCCGTTGGTCGTGGTCAGTATGCGAATACGGTTACTCAAGAAGATAGCACTCAACCCGGTTGGCTCAAGCGTTTTTTTGCATCGGTTATGCCGACCGTCTCGATTCCTACCGGTGCGATCAAACAGCGACAGCGTGGATTTTCCCGTTTGGTCATTGATGTTCCGTTAGGAGAGATTCGTGCGCGACAGATTGAGATGGTCGGAAAGATTGCAAAACGATATGGCAATGACCACGTTTATTTTACAAAAGAACAAAATATTGAACTGCATTGGATCCGGACTGGAAAAGTTGGATCGGTCATCAAGCAACTCAAGAAGGTGGAACTTTCCCCCAAAGTGCATGGCGATTCATTGAAGGTTTTGGCCTGTCCCGGCACGGAGTTTTGTTCGCAGGCCGTGACCAACGCGTTGGGTACGGGACGCGATATTTTAAAAAATTTTAAATCAGACTCTATCGAAAAAATGGCGTTGTCCAAATCGCTTTCTATTCATATTGCGGGCTGCCAAAATGGCTGTACGCGGCATCAAGTGGCCGATATCGGTTTTGTCGGCGAGTTAGTTACAGTGGGTGAAATGCGTTCGTACTTGTATCAACTTTTTCTTGGTGGTTGCAACGGTGACGGCGATCGTGACACGAATAAGGGAGTTCGTATTGGAGAGATGGTTCGAAAGGGGATTACTGATGAAATGATTATTCCCACGGTCAATGCCATTTTAGAACTTGTTTTGGAGCAGCGTCAGGCGGGGGAGACTTTTCAGGAGGTGATTGATCGGCTGACGCCGGAAGTCGTTTCCGCATTATTGGAGCCGAGACTGCTTGCTTGCGAATCTTCCGCGCCGGAAGAGATTCATATGGAGGTTTTAAGTTAATGAAAATGATTCGAGCGATTGTGCGTCCCGAAAGAGAGGACGAGGTGATACTGGCACTAGAGAAGGTGGGGATTTTCGCGTTTACGCGTCAATCGGTTTTTGGTCGAGGTCGTCAGCGTGGTCTTGAGGTTTCTGGATTTCGATATGAAGAGTTGTCCAAGGTGGAGATCATGGTTGTTGTGAATGACGATCAACTGGAGCGGGCAATGGGTGCGCTTAAAATTGCCGCGTGCACGGGCAATCCCGGCGATGGCAAACTTTTTGTCTCCAATTTGGTGGAATCCCGCACGATCCATCACGAGTAACGAGACTCCTGATTTTAGGAGGGGTCTTCTTGTCGGCCGCTTTGCTTCATGGCTGGGGATGAAAATCGTCCCATAATGTTCAATCCGAATTGAACAATTTTAATTGTGTGGGCCTGAGACTTCGAAAATGCGCTGTAGAAAGCGTTGGCGATTGACAGGAGAGGTTCTCGCGCCTACAGGATAACTCAAACAGCTGATGGATTGCGTCGGCAAAGAGGCCGCTTCCTTCCATCCGAGAACCAAAATGAGCATCGTTGAGTTTTTCGTGGCGTATCGCACGAATGCGATTCAGGACTTTTTCCTTGCGATCCGGCAGATGCGTTGATAGCCATTCCTCAAATAAATCTTTGACCGCATGGGGAAGACGCAGCGGCGTCATCCCCACAAATTGTGCGCCGAAACGCTTGGCTTCTTTGATGATGCTTGGGATTTCCTCATCCGTGAGTCCTGGGATCACGGGTGCAATGTTCACGCCAACCGGAATGCCCCTCTTGGCTAGCATTGAAACCGCTTGAAGCCGTTTTATGGGCGGGGAGGTTCGCGGCTCTATGAGGGCAGCGACCTTTGGATTGAGCGTCGTGATTGAAATATAAACGGCTGCCGCTTGTATGAATGATCAAGCAAAATAGGCCCACCCGATAAAGTAAAATAGACCCACCCCCGATCCGGGTTTATAAGGCTATTGCTTCTGCTTGATAATCCTCCTTCATTCGTTTTTGACTGCTCTTAAAACGGCACGATTCGCAGTTCTCAGGAACACCTTACATCGATGGGTCAGCCGATCCAACAGCGCGGCCGTCAACTTCTCCTCCGCAAAAAGCTGAACCCATTCCGAGAACTCTAAATTGGTTGTCACAATCACAGATGCCCTCTCGTATCTCTGGGCCAATATCCCAAAGAGTAGTTGCGCCCCTTCTTGGGTCAGGGGGACATACCCCAATTCATCGATAATCAAAAGAACCGATTTTTCGATCTGCTTCTCAAGCCGCAAAAGTTTCTTCTCCGAGCGGGCTTCGATGATCTGATGCGCCAGAGAAGCGGCAGTAAAATAATTGACGCGGTGTCCTCTTCTACAAGCCTCCATCCCCAGACCAATTGCCAAATGCGACTTCCCCGTTCCGTGGTTTCCCATGAAGACGATGTTCTCCTGTCTTTGCAGGTAGTCGCACTGGGTCAACTGCAAGACCTTCTGCTTCTTCAGATTGGGCAAATGGGTGAAGTCGTACTCACCGATCTCCTTGATCCGAGGGAAGCCGGCTTGGGTAATTCGCTTCTTTACGGCGTTACCCTCGCGGGTCGTTACTTCGGATTCCAGCAGCGCCAACAAAAACGCCTCGTACGATTTGTTCTCCTTCCCGGCTTCCTCGGCCAATTTCGGATAGTCCCGAAACTATAGTGGACCCCAACACTTTCCAGTAAAATACCATCAACTTAAGATGGTTTTAAGGAGGAGTCCAGATGGGGTGCGACCCCTGCGAGGGAATAAAGAAGAATCATACGAACGAATTTAAGGCGAAAGTCGGTTTAGCGGCATTGAGGAAGGATCGGACATTGTCGGAGCTTTCGTCTGAATATGGGGTGCATCTCGCAGGGGTCGCACCCCCGATCCAGATTGGGCTGTGGAAGAAGAAAATGATTGCGGGTGCGCCGCGTCTTTTTGCGGAAGGCGGATCCTCTCTTTCGGTGGATAAAGGGCAGAAAGAATTGATCGAGCAGCTCTACAGAAAGATTGGAGAGGTGGAGGGGGTACGACCCCTGCGAGTTGAGAATGATTGGTTCAAAAAAAAACTGGGTCTTTGAGCCGGGAGGAGAAACGATTTTGGATCGATTCTGGGAACGAGGTGTTGAGCGTGAATCGGCAGTGCGATCTGCTCGGACTGGCGCGGTCAAGCTGGTATTACGAGCCGGTTGCGATGGGTTCGGAAGACGTGACACTGATGAATCTCATCGATGCGCAGTACACGGATACGCCATTTTATGGAAGCCGGAAAATGGTTGTTTCTCTGCGTCATCTTGGGTATGGAGTCAGTCGGAAACGGGTACAGCGGTTGATGCGACTGATGGGGATTGCTGGGGTGTGTCCTGGGCCAAATACCAGCGAGCGGCGAATGGAACATGCGATATATCCTTATCTTTTAAGGGGTTTTATGATTACGCGGCCCAATCAGATTTGGAGCTGGGACATCAGTGTGCCGCAGCAAGCGGCGTAAGAGATGAGGGTATGGCCCCTCGCAATCG
>JBBTIN010000039.1:0-35596 GCA_038059935.1 Nitrospirota bacterium | reverse complement strand
TGACCGATCCTTGACACGAACAATTTAATTAGAATAGAATCCAGAATCGAAGTCAAGTTTTTTGCTCGATGGAGCACTTGTCCTCACAGAAAAATAGAATAAAATCCGTTTCAAAATAATGAGCGAAAATATTTCGACGGAGCCGTCTCAAACGGACTTCGTGTTTAAAACAGACTATCTTGCCCTCGGTGTCTTTACTCTCTTTTCAGTCATCAGTTTGGTGGGGGTCCCGGTCTTTGCCCATTTCTATGATTTTTCGTGGGTAGACTGGACACTCTTTACTATTTTCTACATGATAACAGGGCTTGGCATTACCGTTGGTTATCACCGGTACATCTCACATCGCAGTTTTACAGCGAGAACCCCGGTTAAAATTGCGCTCCTCATTGCAGGCGGATGGGCCATGGAAAACTCTGCCTTGAAGTGGTGTTCGGATCATGTGCGCCATCATGCAAGGGTAGATCAAGAGGAAGATCCCTATAACGCAAAAAAAGGGTTTTGGCATAGCCATCTGCTCTGGATCTTTACAAAGAGCCCCTACATCAGCGAGAAATACGTGGCCCCTTTTCGCAAGGATAAATGGATCATGTGGCAGTACAACTACTACCTGCCCATTGTATTGTCTGGGTTCTTACTTCCATCGCTGATTGGGTATCTTCATCGCGGTTGGGTCGGATTCGTCAGCGCGCTTTTACTGGCGGGCATGTTGAGAACCTTCTTGGTGCTGAACTCGACTTTTTGTATCAACTCGATCTGCCATCTTTGGGGCAAACAGCCTTATAGTGATAAGAACAGCAGCCGAGATAGCTGGTGGATATCTCTCGTCACTTTTGGAGAGGGATACCATAATTATCATCATGCCTACCCGCGAGATTACCGAAATGGTCCCGTATGGTACAACTTTGATCCTTCCAAATGGCTGATTTACGGCCTCTCTCTGATTGGCTTGGCAAAAACGGATCCCGCATCCTAAAACGCCTCTCTCATGAGGGCACGTTGCAATAAGGACACATCAGGAGAGAGATGTTAAGGGAACTGCGATTACGTCACTACACCATTATTGACACCCTCTCTATTTCTTTTTCGTCGGGGCTCTCTGTGATTACCGGAGAAACTGGCGCGGGAAAATCCATTCTCATCGAAGCATTATCACTCCTTTTGGGAAAACGCGCCGATTCCGATCTCGTTCGTCACGGGGCAGACGAAGCGATCTTAGAAGGCCTCTTTGATTCTCCTTCGATTCCTTCCGATCTATACGAAAATGATCCAGACGGTCTCATTATAAAACGGGTGCTCTCGCCCTCAAAGGGCCGCGCCTATTTTAATGGGGCTTTCGTCCCTCTATCTGCCTTAAAACAAGTGGGGCATTCTCTTGCGGAAATTCATGGACAAAACGATCAGCATCAACTGTTGAACCCCGATTATCTGCTTTTGACGTTAGATTCCTACGGAAGACTTTTAGAAAAAAAGGAACAATACCAAACCCGCTTTAAGGCCTATTCGCGTCTGATCCACGATATCGCCGCGCTTAAAAAAACGCTTTGTGAAGACACGGGCGGCGATTCGGCAGCGCGTCGAAAAGATTTTATCTCCTATCAATTATCCGAGATCAAAGACGCCGCGCTTCATCCAGATGAAGCGGAATCTCTCGAAAAAGAGGAAAATGACTTTAAGAATCGGGAAACCATTTTGTCTTGTACAGACGCTGGATATCAAACCCTCTCTGATGAAGGCGGGGTTTTAAGTCAGATTGGTGGAATTGAACAATCGCTCCGAGTATTGGAGGCGACGACAAAAGACACTGAGGCTGAGGCCAATCTATTAGACATCGCAAAAATAAATCTCAAAGAGTTGGCACTTCTTTTGCGAGATCGGTCACAACGGGTGCCCTTTGATCCGACACGACACCAAGTCGTCATAGAGCGGCTTTATCTGATTCAAAAAATGAAAAAAAAATATGGGGACTCCATTGAAGCGATTCTTGATTTTCAGCAGAAGCTTGAGACGGAATTAACGCAATTATCCGAACGAGAATCGGCCTTGCCTGAAATGGAACAGGCCTTGGAGAAAATGACCATCGAGATCACAAGGGAGGCCGAGACGCTTTCAAAGGCACGAAACAAAGTGATCGGTCAATTTGAGAAAAAGGTGCGAGAAGAGTTGAATCTTTTGGGCATGGACAAAACTTTGTTTCAAATATCAAATCAACAAAAGCCACTCGCAGAAGATGGCATGGATTATATTTCGTTTCTCATCACGTTACCCGGAGAGGCATTGAAACCGATTGAAAAGGTCGCGTCCGGCGGAGAACTTTCTCGACTGATGCTGGCATTTAAGGTGGCATTGGCCGAGGTGGATCCGGTTCCAACGTTTGTGTTTGACGAGATTGATGCGGGGATTGGCGGGGCCATTGCCGAGCGGATTGGAAAGCGACTTTTCAAATTGTCCAAATCGCATCAGGTTTTTTGTATTACGCACCTGCCGCAAATTGCGCGATTTGCGGATCATCATTATCTGGTGGAAAAGAAAATGACGGGAAATCGGATTGAAGCGGTGACCCGAAAATTAGATGAAGATGAACGGGTATTGGAATTAGCAAGGATGTTAGGCGGCGTGGAGTTGACACCTGCGACACTTCGTCATGCACAAGAGATGGGAATGTCCAAGCCGTCTGATGCGTAAGAAATTCGCTTGAATTAGAAACGACTTCATGCAAAAATAACCCTCATGAAAATTGTGATTGTGGACTACGGTTCGGGCAACTTGCGCTCTGTTCAAAAGGGCTTTGAAAAAACTGGGCATCTTGCAACCATCACGAATAACCCAAACGATATTTTAGACGCGACCCACGTTGTCCTTCCCGGTGTTGGCGCATTTTCCACTTGTATGAAAAATCTTGAAGTGCTTCATCTTTTAGGCCCAATTAAAAAAGCCATCACCGACGGAAAGCCGTATCTGGGCATTTGTCTGGGACTGCAAATTCTTTTTACAGAAGGGGAAGAGTTTGGGTCTTTTCCGGGGCTCAATATCATTCCCGGAAAGGTCGTCCGCTTTCCAAAGACCGTTCGGAAAGTGCCGCATATCGGATGGAATCAAATTCATATCGAAAACAAATCGGACGTCTTGGGTGGGATCGCCGAGAATAGTTATTTTTATTTCGTCCATTCGTACTATGGCGTTCCAGAAAAACAAGACTGCGTTGCGACCACCACACAGTACGACGGGGTCACGTTTGCTTCGGCCATTACAAAAGATAATATTTTTGCGTGTCAGTTTCATCCTGAAAAAAGTCAGGCCAAAGGCTTAGCCCTTCTTTCTAATTTTGCAAAACAGAGGTAGAAGATATGCTCATTATTCCGGCGGTTGATATTAAAAATGGACAGGCGGTACGGCTTCTTCAGGGCGATATGAACCAAGCCACCGTCTATGCTAAAAGTCCAGTTGAGGCTGCCCGCCGATGGTCCGCTGAAGGGGCCAAGCGGATTCACATTGTTGATTTGGATGGGGCGATCAGCGGCAGCACGGTTCACTTTGAGATCATCAAAGAAATCATTCTGTCCGTGCCAGTTGAAATCCAAGTGGGAGGCGGGATTCGCGAGATTTCGCAGATTGAAAACTATCTTTCTGCAGGAGCCAAATTTGTAGTATTGGGAACCGCTATCCTGAACAATCGGTCATTTTTTGAAGAGGCCGTCAGAAAATTTCCTAATCAAATTATTGCCGGTATTGATTGTAAAGGAGGGCGCGTTGCGACTTCAGGATGGGTTGATCTTTCAGATGAAAACCCCGTTGCGCTGGCACAGCAAATCGGAAACAGTGGCATTGCCGCGATCATCGTGACCGACATTGCAAAAGATGGCATGATGCAAGGCCCCAGCCTCGACTTGTATAAGGAGATGACAAAAGTCGTTCAAATACCCATTATTGCTTCGGGGGGCATTTCCACATTAAAAGATATTCAAGAATTAAACCTGATTTCCGGAGTGGATGGCGCGATTGTTGGCAAGGCACTTTATTCGGGCAATTTGGTCTACAAAGAAATCATTCAGACGCTCTCTGCGGATTCTTAATTATGTTGGCAAAGCGAAAAGATTCTCTTTCTGTCATTTCGAACGGAGTGAGAAATCTCATGAACTTGATACCATTGAGGGAACAGATTTCTCCCTTTGGTCGAAATGACAAAAAATGGAGCTTCTGTTTAGGCACTAATTATGTTGGCTAAACGAATTATTCCCTGCTTAGATGTAACCCGTGGCCGCGTCGTAAAAGGCGTCGAGTTTGTCGCGCTACAAGATGCGGGAGACCCTGTCGAGATTGCCCGTTATTACGAACAAGAAGGCGCCGATGAAATCTGCTTTCTGGATATTACCGCCTCGTCCGATGGCCGTGCCATTTTAATAGATTTGGTGCGCCGCACCGCAGAAGAGGTTTTTATGCCGCTGACCGTCGGCGGCGGGGTTCGAACAGTGGAAGATGTTCGAGAACTCCTTTCGGCCGGAGCCGATAAAGTTTCAATCAACACGGCGGCCATCGAAAATCCACAATTGATTGAAGCCGCCTCGCAAACATACGGCCGCTCGACCATTGTGGTTGCAATGGATGCAAAGCAGGTGGTATCCGATGGGCAATCCCGTTGGGAAATATACAGCCATGGGGGAAGAAAGAATACTGGATTAGATGCCGTGGCGTGGGCAAAACAAATGGAAGAGGCGGGTGCCGGAGAAATTTTGCTCACCAGTATCAATCAAGACGGCACCAACAGTGGGTATGATATTGCACTGACACGCGCCGTCACAGATGCCGTTGGAATTCCTGTCATTGCCTCTGGAGGTGCTGGGACATTGGATCATCTTTTTTCGGCAATTGACGAGGGCGGCGCCGATGCCGTTTTAGCCGCGTCTATCTTTCATTACAAAAAATTCACAATCTTGCAGGCAAAAGCGTATCTTGCCCAAAAAGGAATTCCCGTAAGGATGCCATGAAGCAGAAAACAAACCACCCCAACCCCGCAGCCGGGGCTCCTGTCTCCTTAACCAAGGCGGGGAGTCAATATATTTCCATTCATGCGAAAAATTTTGCAGAAATGCTAAAAACGCTCCGATTTGTAAATGGGCTGATTCCCGCGGTCATCCAAGATCACAAAAAAAACGATGTCCTGATGGTTGCTTATATGAATGCCGTGTCGCTGCAAAAAACGATGGAGACCGACGAGACGCATTTTTACAGTCGTTCCCGCAAGAAATTATGGAGAAAGGGAGAGACTTCCGGCCATATTCAAAAAGTAAAAGCGATCTTTGCCGATTGCGACCTCGACACCTTGTTGATCAAAGTGGATCAGACAGGAGTGGCCTGTCATACCGGAAGCCGCTCTTGTTTTTTTGAGGAAATGCCCGTTACGCAAACGCTTTACAAAACGATTCAGGATAGAAAAGGTGCTTTGTCGTCGCAATCTTATACGGCCTCTCTTTTTAACGGCGGTTTGGATTTAATCTTAAAGAAGTTTTTTGAAGAGGCGGGGGAGTTTGTCATCAGCGCGAAAAATAAAGACAAGAAGGCCATCATTCACGAGACGGCGGATATGATTTATCATTTGCTAGTTGCACTTTGTTATCACAATATTACGCCCGATCAAATTGAAAAGGAGTTGGCGGGGCGGTTCGGGCAATCCGGATTGGCGGAAAAACAGTCTCGGAAGAAAGGGGGGCAGTGATGATCTTTTCGGTTGCGATTGTTACGATTAGCGACAAAGGGGCGGCGGGCATTCGGGAGGATCAAAGCGGGAAAATAATTTATACCCTAATTGAAAAACTGGCATGGAATATTGTGGGTTATGAGATTGTTCCGGACGAAACAGAAAAAATCCAGAAGCAGATTTTTCGATTTTGCGATATGAAGCAAGCTCAGCTTCTTTTGACGACGGGAGGAACCGGCCCTTCGCCGAAAGATATGACCCCGGAGGCCACGGCGTCTTTGATTGAACGTCCGATGCCCGGCATCTCCGAGATGTTGCGAATGGAGGGGTATCGAAAAAATCCGATGGCGATTCTCTCGCGGGGCGTTTCCGGCATTCGCGGAAAAACATTGATTATTAATTTGCCGGGAAATCCAAAAGCGGTAGAAGAAGGACTGATGCTGCTTTTGCAGATACTGCCTCACGCCCTTGAGAAGATTGCAGGGGACGAGACCGATTGCGGGTGATGCGCCCTGCCCAGATTGGTGGTAGTGGGTGAATTTCATATAAATATGTCATTTCCGCAATTTTTAGGCGGGAATCTATGGTTTTAAATATAAGAGATTCCTGCCAGAAACACGCAGGAATGACAGGTCACTTTTCAAATTCACCCACTACCAGATTGGTTGCTTGGTTGCAGTGTAATTATCAATACGGGTAGACTAAATGTGTTATTTTTTCAAAAATAGAGACGTACTAAAGAACACACATGGCAGGAAATAGTTTCGGTCAGATTTTTCGCCTTACTACATTTGGGGAAAGCCACGGCATCGCGCTTGGCGCAATCGTAGACGGCTGCCCAGCCGGACTTCCCCTTTCGACAGAAGAAATTCAAAAAGATTTAGATCGGAGAAGGCCGGGACAAAGCCGATTTGTCTCCCAGCGAAAAGAGTCGGATACCGTGGAAATTCTCTCCGGATTGTTTGAGGGGAAAACAACCGGTACACCCATCGCGCTCATTATCTACAATGAAGATGCAAAATCGCGCGATTATGAAACGATCAAAGACCTCTTCCGCCCAGGCCATGCGGATTATACCTACTTTAAAAAATACGGTATTCGCGATTATCGCGGATCAGGCCGCGCCTCCGCCAGAGAAACCGTTGCGCGCGTTGCCGCAGGGGCCATTGCTCGAAAACTGCTGGCCCAACAAACGGTCGAAATTATTGGATATGTCACGCAAATTGGACAAGTGATCGCAACCAAACGAGACTTCTCGCAAATTTCAGAAAACCCGTTTTTTTGTCCCGATCCCGATGTCGTCCCTGAAATGGAAGAGATTGTGAAAAAGGTGTTGTCCGAAAAAGACTCGATAGGCGCGAAGATTGAGGTCATTGCGAAGGGCGTGCCGGTTGGACTCGGAGAGCCGGTCTTCGACAAACTGGATGCCGCGCTCGCCTGTGCCATGATGTCTATCAACGCGGTGAAGGGGGTGGAGATCGGCGATGGATTTGACGTGGTCAATTTAAGAGGATCACAAAATGCCGATTCCATCACGCCAACTGGCTTTTTATCGAATCATGCTGGCGGCATATTGGGAGGTATCTCCAATGGCGACGAAATTGTGGTGCGGATCGCGGTGAAACCCACCTCCTCGATTGCGTTGGAGCAAGACACGATTGATATTCATGGCAACCCGGCCAAGATTGCAACAAAGGGGCGGCACGACGCGTGTGTTGGTATTCGTGCGGTGCCAATTGCCGAGGCGATGATGGCGTTGGTCCTTGCTGATTTTTATCTTAGGAACAAACTCTCACGACTTTAGGGCACTTTTTTTATCTGCCACGCTTGTCAATGATCGGTGGATCCGACGCGATTGCGTCTAGTACCTTCTTTTCATCGGCTTGTTTTTGATTATAGGCCTTGATCTGATTGCTGGCTTTCTCAAGCGTCAGCGACTCGCTGTATTGGCTGAACGACTCTTTCACCGCGTTTAAAAAAGAATCGCCTTTTGGCGCGAAAAACCACTGATGGGCGACCATGTAAAGAAATCCAACAATGGCGATTTTGATCGCAACCCGCGCGATCAATTTTAAGATCATGTTCTTGATCCAAAGTTTGATGATCCAAAACAAAATCAGCACGGCAGTAAAAATCAGAATCTGTCTGATAAATGGATCCTTGAATGATAGGGATTCAGAGATTGTTTTGGGCGCAACTTTTGCCTTTTTGATGATCTTCTTGATACTGAATGGTTTTTCTTTTTTCGCTTCGAGGATCGTGACTTTATCTCGAAACCGTTTGGGCACCTTATTGATATCGTCTGTAAAAACAAGGACGTTATTTTGACCCATATATTTATATATTTTTTGGGTCTCCTCTTGAGGGAGAGGGGGATCGTTTGAAAAAGCGGTATTCACCCCGATGAGGTGAAAAAGGGTGAAAAGAAAAAGAATCGTCTTGATTTTAGAGTAAGCGGTCATTGCAATTATCACATTAAACGGGATATTGTAAACTATATGAAACGGCATTTCTTTGCAAGTCTTCTTTTGTTCTTATCGCTCATTCTTCTCTCGGCCTGCGAGCAAAAACCGATTCCGTTAGGCGATTATCCTGGCGCAAAGATTTTTCATGGGATAACACGTGCCGATGTCCGCTGCTATCGTTGTCACGGCGATATCGGGCAAGGAACCTCCCGTGCGGTGGAACTTGTCAGTGGCGGGAAAACCATTCCACGCGATCGTTTTATAAAGACGGTTTTGAATGGCCGCGGCCGGATGCCTTCCTTTATGTCTGTTCTTTCTGAATCCGATATTGACGAAATTATCAAATGGCTTGAAGCCGTTCACGCCCAAAAGCCTGCTCCAGAAGCCAAGTGACCGTCCGATTTTTTGCCCAGCTAAAAGATGTGGCCGGATCAGAAACACTCTCATTTGATATGAATTTGGAATGCACGCTGAAGCAGTTGATTGCTCAACTGGAAGAAACAATTCCGAATCTTAAAGGTGCACTCTCTGCAGGCAATGTTCAAGTCGCCATCAATCAGGAGTTTGCAGACCTTGATGCCGCAGTCAAACCCAAAGACGAAGTGGCTTTTTTACCCCCTTTTTCCGGAGGCTGATATCAAAGAGACCAACCCGTCTGTCCGCGTTCAATCCGCCGACTTTTCTATTGAAGAAGAGATTGCCAACATGAAGACGATCTCTCAAAAAATCGGCGGGATCGTCACCTTTCTCGGCACGGCACGCGATTTCTCAAAAGGACAGACGATATATGGTCTTCACTTTGAGCACTATCCCAAAATGGCAGAAGTCGCAATGCAAAAAATCCGAGAGACCGCATTTTCCACATTTGATATTATCGCTGTTACAATAATTCATCGTGTTGGCACAATCGAAACGGGAGAAAATATTGTGCTGATTGTTGTTGGTGCCGAGCATCGGAAGGCGGCCTTTGACGCTTGTGAATGGTGTATTGATGAATTGAAAAAGACGGTTCCGATCTGGAAACGGGAGGAGACAAAGGACGGACAAACATGGATTTCCTCCCGCCCCTAGCCGGGGAGGCAGCACGACTGCTCCGCAGTCTATCCCCGCTTCCCGTTGGTCGCGGCAAACAAATCAAGCCATACAGATATTTTGTGCCCATAGATATGACAAATAAGGCGTCTTAACCATGACCCTGCGACAAATCAAACGTCTCGCTGATCCGTTAGAAGCACTCTATAACATCCCTATTTTACATCGCATTCAAAACGATCCCGTCGCAATCTTGCATCGCTATTGTGATCCGATAGAAATTGAAACAGTCGGCTGGTTGACCGCCTCGTTCTCCTACGGCCGCGCCTCGTTCTTTCATCAGCCGATTGAAAAGATTCTATCGCTCGCAAAAGAGTCTGACTCCTTCTACAAATACCTACTGACATTCAATCTTTCTCGCGAACGGCATCGTTTTCGAGATATTACTTATCGGTTCAACAGTGCAAACGACATTTTAGCCCTTATTTACATTATGAGCCAAATTATTTCTGAATACGGGACACTGCAAGCGGCTTTCATGTCAGGTTTCCGCGATACAGACCCCGACATCGGTTCGGCACTTTCTCGATTTGTTGAAAAGATGCGGAACACCGACACAAAGCCGATCTATGGGACAACAAAAAAACCGGCTGGACTCCTTCATTTTTTTCCTTCACCGGCTGAAGGAAGTGCTTGTAAGCGATGGAATCTTTATTTGCGATGGATGGTGCGGCCTAATCAATGTCTCGATTTTGGCATTTGGAAAGCGATTTTCCCATCCCAGTTGATTATTCCACTGGATACCCATATTACGCGAATTGGCCAATATCTTGGCTTAACTTCACGCAAAACACCCGATTGGGTCATGGCAAAGGAAATCACACAAAATCTCATGCGTTTTGATCCAAACGACCCGCTAAAATATGATTTTCCACTCTGTCATCTTGGCATTTCAGGATTGTGTCCAACTGTCCTGAAGAGGGAAAAGTGTCAAATTTGTCCACTTTTACCAGCCTGCCCACGAGGGCGGCGTGGTTGCCCCCCCCCAACCCCAAGATAAGCACACCTCTAATAATAAAAAACCTTATATTATTTTCTGCACAGTTCTGGAAAGTCGGGTACAATTGTAGTAGATACAAAGGAGGGCATGCCATGGGATACACAGTAATGGAAGTCCAAAACGTTTTAAGGAGCTACGAGGGTCTTTTCGTGAAGAAAAAGGCCGATCGGGTAGAGGGTGCTCAATCTGATCGGGCAATGGCAATAATAGATAGCATCAAAATTTCAAGAGAGGGTTTGGATAAGCTCATTAAGCTCCAGCGAATACAGGCGGCAAATGCGATTGAGAAATTGGTTTGAAACAGTGGCTCAAAGCATTCACTTCGTGCGGATGGGATTACAAGATAAAATACGCTTGACGGCCAAGTCGGGACATGTTAAAACGGTATCCGTCGCTTCGTTCTATTGCCGGAGTGGCGGAATAGGCAGACGCAAGGGACTTAAAATCCCTCGCGCTTATGGCGCGTGCCGGTTCGATTCCGGCCTCCGGCACCCTCAATTAAATAACCCTCCTGATCCGACTTGCTTTTGTCCTTTAGGAGGCACGCCTTGAAAGTACTCTTCATCAATAACAGCGAAACGTGCCGTCTTGATTTGACGCGCCTTCTTGCAGATTCAGATGTAATTCTCGAAATGGCGTCGTCTATTCTCGATGGAATTCGATTGACTGTCATAGACGGGTTTGACTGCGTGTTGGTGCATTCCCAATTTGGCCCGGAAGGGTTATCCGAGTTGCTCTCATCCGTTGACCAAACGGCAGCAACGATTGTACTCATTAAAAAAGGCCATGAATCGTTTTTTGTTAAGCCGGAAAAGCAAGACACCCTCGATTATTTGCATTGGGATGATCTTTCTCGCGAACTGCTTTTGTACGCAATTTTATCGGCATGCAAGCGAAAAGTATTTGGACAACAGATCGCCCATTTAAAAAAACAACTGAAGGAAACAGAATCCCACGATCCGCTGACCGGTGTTTTGAATCGGCGCGGATTTTCAACCCAAATTGAAGTGGAAGTCAAACGCGCAGATCGTATGGATAACGAACTGGTCGTCTTATTTATTGATTTTGATGACTTTAAGTCCGTTAACAATGTGCATGGCTATCTTGTTGGAGATCGCGTGTTGCAAAGTGTCGCCGATTTATTGAAAAAAATCGTACGGCCAACTGACCATGTTGCGCGCATTGGGGGGGACGAATTCATGGTTTTATTGTGTGATATCAGCGAATCCGATGCGATCGCGGTTGCGGAAAAAATCGAAGATGAAATTCGTGCTAGACAGGTCGTCGGGCCAACCGGGGTTATCGAGATCAGTTGCAGTATTGGCTGTTATTCGCTTCAAAAAGATGAGGTCTCTTTGGATTTGATTATTCATCATGCCGAAAGGGCATTAAAACAGAGTAAAGCACTCGGTAAAGATAAGGTTATCTTTTTATCGAGCAAAGCAATGGGCTTGGGCCATGGAAAGACATGCAAGCAGGCGTTGTCCCAAGTCCTTAACGGCCTTGAAAGCGGTGCCGATTTGCATGTTGTTGCGCAGCCGATTGTGCGATTGTACGACCGAGTCATTGTTGGATACGAGCTTTGCACGCAGGGTTTACCCGGCACGTATGCCAATCCAGAAGACTTTCTGCAACTTGCGCTTTCTGCCGACCGCGGCGAGGTGGTTGATATGGCCTGCCTGCGCGCCGTGCAGAATTTATTCAAAATGATTTCTAAATTGGACGACCCCGCAGCAGGCGCTGACCCATGGCGTCTGCATGTTAACATCTTCCCAGCAACCATAAAAAAAATCGGCATTGATCCCGTTATTGAATTATTTCA
Source organism: Nitrospirota bacterium (assembly GCA_038059935.1). Lineage (GTDB taxonomy): Bacteria > Nitrospirota > Nitrospiria > SBBL01 > SBBA01 > JACPZM01. The sequence continues at coordinate 23,525 of JBBTIN010000039.1, read as the reverse complement.
GGAGATTCAAACGCTTTCTGGCAAAACCGTTTGTGTTGAACTATCCGAGCGCCGTCTTGTCGGCTCTCCGGTGGAATTGCAGTCCTTTGTAAAGCGATTTCTTGCGGAGGGCATGCTCATTGCGCTCGACGAAGTGCGATTGAGCCGGTGCGGGATCGAAATGCTGTTGTTTACCGAACCGACGTTTCTGAAGGTAGACCGCAACTTAATGATCGGCTCGGATATTGACTCCGGACGATTGAGAACCTTGGAGCGGTTGGCCGCACTCACGGCCCAGCGTTCGATTGAAACCATCGCCGTTGGTATCAATGGCGGCAGGGAGTTGGAGGTGGCCCAATCTCTTGGATTTGAGATGGGACAAGGTTACTTTATTGGAAATCTGGAGTTTTGGGGATCAGAACAAATGGCTAAAATACCAGCCTATTCGAAAAAATGAACATGATTATACGTAAAGGAAGAAATGGACAGTCTCGTTGATAATTTCTTAAATTACCTTTCCGTGGAAAAAGGACTTTCCCGTAACAGCTTATCGGCATACGCAAACGATCTCAAACGGTTTTCTGCCTTTCTGAAAGAAAAAGAGGTGACGGCTATTGAGCAGATCAAACAAGGAGAGGTGATTCTTTTTTTGGAACAATTACACGAACAAGGTCTTGCCGTGGCCTCCACCACGCGCATCATTTCCACGCTTAGAACATTTTTTAAGTATCTATCGTTAGAAGGGGTGATTCATCACGATCCGTTTGCCCACATTGTCTCCCCCAAGAAAGGGTTTCGTCTCCCCAGCACACTTTCTCCACAAGAAGTGGATGCGCTTCTTGCGCTGTCCAAAGGAGAAAACCCAATCGGTATCCGCGACGATACGATGATCGAGCTGCTCTATGCGACGGGCCTTCGCGTGTCCGAGCTCATCTCTTTGTCCATCAGTTCAGTCAATTTGGAGGCTGGCTTCTTGGTAGCCTCTGGAAAAGGGGCAAAAGATCGTGTTGTTCCGATTGGAGAGATTGCGATCTCTAAGATTAAAAACTATATGGCCAATGCCCGACCAAAATTGTCTGGAAAAGTGTATTGCGAAACACTTTTTATCAGTCAGCAGGGCAAAGGAATGAGTCGTCAGTCATTTTGGAAACGATTGAAGAATTACGGGTACGCCGCAGGGATTACGCGCTCGCTCACGCCCCACATGCTGCGCCACTCTTTCGCGACACATCTGCTTTCCGGCGGTGCCGATTTAAGATCGGTTCAGCTTATGCTAGGACATGCCGATATTTCAACAACGCAAATCTATACCCATTTGGAACGAAAGCATCTGAAAGACGTTCACAAAAAGAGCCACCCAAGGGGATAGGGGGCAGCGTGCCCCGGCGGTCGCTGTAAAACCTGACAATCGGCGGGGTTATTTTATACAGATCCTCGCGGGCGCGTTGCCTCGAAATAAATCAGGCCTGATATTTTCCAAAGTCGTCTGGATTGAGTCCTTCCAGCCAACGATTGATCTCTTCTGAATTTTGCTTTTGAATCAGACGATCATTGATGAAAATCGGGGCGTCTGCGCGCAAAGCCAACGCAATCGCGTCTGACGGACGGGCATCAATTGTGACTTCAGCATCGTTGTGCCAAAGGTGAATCTTTGAATAATAGGTCGTGTCCTTCAAATCGGTTAAGACCACACTAATAATCTTCGCGCCGATTTTGTCAACGACATTGCTGATCAAGTCGTGTGTCAGTGGCCTCTTATAAAAAACCCCTTCCACCGCAAGACCAATTGCATTGGCCTCTGTACGGCCAATCCAGATTGGCAGGACATCGTTGCCGTCTTCATCTCGCAGCACAACAATATAGGTATTTTGGTGCGGGTCAAAAACCAAGCCTTGTACTTTAACCGAAACCAGCATGATGTTTCCCTTTACCACGACCAACGGGGCAACGTGCCCTGCGAGAAGTGGTCACTCCTGCTGCCCCGCAGGGGGCTAGTGGGTCAGCATATAACGCCCTTCTGCAAAGGAGCGTTCATAATAGTGTTCATCAAATATAAAGGTGCCAGTTGCCTCATCAAAGTCTTTTATTTTCGGTAACGGAAGATGTCGTTTGCTCAAACAGCCATACTCAATATGTTCTGCAATGACATCCGGAAAATTATAAAATATTGACCCAATTTCAACCGCCTCTTCCGTAATCAAAAAACATCGCCCCTGTCCCTTGATATGCTGACAATCTTCCAAGATCGCCATCGCATCCTCCACCGTTCCCGTCCCGTCTTCCAGCATTTGCAGCCTTCTTGTAATTCGTCCTGTGCCGGTCTTGCATGAAGAACATTGCCCGCAGGATTCAATCGCTAGAAATTTAGAAAAATTTAACCCCGCCTTCAAGATGCACGCCGTATTGTCATAAACGATAAATCCGCCAGAACCCAATCCAGAGGGCAGCGCGCGCATCGAACCAAAATCAAGCGGCGTATCCATTTTCGAGGCCGGAATCACCGCGTTAGTCGGTCCGGAAAAAATCGCCTGAATATGCCGATCCACACGCGCCCCACCGCCATAAACCTCGACCAATGTCTTCAAAGACGTCCCCAGTGGCAGCTCATACATGCCGGGCGTATTGACATCACCCACCAACGTAAAGATCATCGTGCCGGGAGAATCGGGTGTCCCAATGGAACGAAACCAATCTGCCCCTTTCAAAAGAATATGCGGAACGGTGGAAAGCGTCTCTACATTATTAACGACCGTCGGCTGCTGCCAAAGACCAAAATCCACAGGAATAATTCCTTTCGCACGAGGCCAAGCGGGTTTGCCCTCAATCACCTCCAGCATCGCGCGATCTTCGCCCAAAAGATAGGAGTCCGGACCCAACGCAATTTCAATGGGAAGGTCGTGGCCGGAGCCCATTGCATTTTTGCCGATATAGCCGCCGTCTTCACACTCTTTAATCGCGCGCTGCAAAATTTCAATCTGTTTCTTGAAAATCTTTTTGATGCAGATCGTTGCGTTGGCCGTGCCAATCGCGTAGGAGGCAATCGCCATCCCCTCCAAAAGGGTGTACGGATTTTTCCCAATTAAATATCGGTCTTTGTAGGTGCCCGGTTCCCCTTCGGAGCCATTGCAGACCAATTGCTTTTGCGCGGGCATGCCGTGGTCGTCGAATTGTTTTTTATAAACCCCGTCCCATTTGATACCGGTGGGGAAGCCCGCTCCACCGCGGCCGCGCAGATTGGCCTTTTTGATTTCGGCAATCACCTCCAACGGTGTCATCGAGAGGGCCTTCTTTAAGCCTTTGAATCCCCCCTCTGCTAAGTATTCTTCCAGATTGTGAAATGGTTCTTCGCGTTGCAGCAATACTCGGTCTAAAACAGCAGCCATCGGTATTCTCCTTTGTAGATAAATGCCCGAACGGAAACTCCATTTTTTGTCATTTCGACCATAAGGGAGAAATCTCTTACCTCAATGTTACCAAGCCCTTGAGATTTCTCACTGCGTTCGAAATGACAGAGAAAGAACCTTTTCGTTCAAACACTAGACACATCACCCTGTCAATGTTTGGGGATTATACGCAATCCGAATCAAAGAGCGCAATATAAATGGTTACCCGGTAGTGAGTGAATTTTATCTAAACATGTCATTCCCGCAATTTTTAGGCGGGAATCTATGTTTATGATAAGAGATTCCTGCCAGAAACACGCAGGAATGACAGATCACTTTTCAAATTCGCCCACGACCAGTTACCCCTTCCTCTCCTGCCAAAGACGCATTTCAATCTCGGCTAATAATGGCAATAAACTGCTCTTGTCCTTTGCGCTAATTCCAATCGCTCCATAACGCGCACAAATGTTTTTCGCGCTGTCGGTCTCCATCAAATCCACCTTATTAAAAACCAACAGTTTCGGTTTCTGATCCAACTCAATTTGACGCAAGGTTTCCTCCACCGCTTCAATCTGATCCACAAATCGCTCCGCATGCATATCCACCAAATGAATGAGCAAATCGGCATCTTTTAATTCATCCAACGTCGAAGCAAACGCGCCTAAAAGGTCGGCCGGAATTTCTTTAATAAACCCAACCGTATCGGTCAAAATCACCTCCCGCTCTTTTGGAAAACGAAGACGTCGCGCGGAGGTATCCAGCGTCGAAAAAAGAAGATTCGCCGTTGGCACATCGCTATGGGTCAGCGTATTTAACAACGTGGATTTGCCCGCATTGGTATAACCCACTATCGAAAGAATCGGAAGGGGCTGACTGTTTCTTTTGGACCTTCTTTGCGCGCGTCCCTGCGAAAGGGTCTCCATCTCTTTTTCCAAGCGGGCAATGCGGTCTTGCGTACGGCGCCGATCCACCTCCAGACGGGTCTCCCCAGGACCCCGCCCGCCGATTCCCCCCGTCAACCGCGATAATGAAGTGCTCCGTTCGTGCAGTCTCGGCAGACGATATCGAAGCTGCGCCAACTCCACCTGCACCTGCGCCTCCCGCGTTGTCGCTCTTTGCGCGAAGATATCTAAGATGAGCTGCGTTCGATCCAGCACTTTCATCTCTGTCACTTCTCCAATCGCTTTTATTTGCAACGACGTCAAGTTCTGATTGAAGATCAGTAAATCCGCTTGCTTCTGAAGCGCGCTCATGATCACCTCTTTAATTTTCCCCGATCCCAAAAGATATTTCGGATGAAAAACTTTGAGCCGCTGTATGAGCGACTCCACCGGATTCAACCCGGCTGATCGCGCCAACTCTGCCAATTCCTCAAGCGACTCCTCTTGAACAAGACGGCTCTTGATCGAGGCACTAATTAAAATCGCTCTTTCTTTGTGATCCGCCGTTGTGATCGCACGGCTTTGCGCCTCAAATACCTGATAGATCGTCTCTAAAAAATCCGTTTTATCGGATTGCATCTGATGAATGGAAATCGGCTCATCCACTTGATAAATCTTTCCGTCAGGATTGGGCGGCAGAAGATGGGCCATATAAATCAAGCCGGGAAGGCCGTTTGGAAGCACACCGACCGCGACCATGAGATCGAGCCGTAGCAATGCCAAGTCGGTCAGATCGTCTTCGGTCAACGCCTCGTTCTTCAGATGGGTGTGAATCAGACGAATCCCCCGAAGTCCTCTTTTTAACGGGCGAAATTGCGATAGATCGGGAATGAGCAATTCTTGATTCGTGCCAATCAGAATTGAATAAATCTCTCCTTCTCGGCTAATGAGTAAACCGAGTTGCCTGGAAATTTCAGAGGAGAGCGTCGTGAGGAGCTGCGCCAGATCATGCGGGATAATCTCCCCCGGCTTGATTTTGCGGCGATTGATTTGCTCAAGCCGCGCCATCTCGCTTGATTTGAGTCCGAAGGTCTTGCCAAAAAGGTTCGTAAAATTCTCCCTACGCCAGGTGGCGCTGCGCTATTGTTTTTTCGATAAATGCGTTGAACAATTTTTGTTGCAGAACATCTTCAGAAAGTTCTGGATGCCACTGTACGCCAATCGCAAATGGATGTGACGGCATTTCAACCGCTTCAATGACGCCATCTAATGACTGGGCTGTTTGTCGAAGTGTTGGCGCAATCTTATCTATTGCCTGATGGTGAAACGAGGGCACTTCCATTTTGGTCACTCCAAAAAAATTCGCAAGCATTGAGTCTGGATCCAGGCGAACCTCATGCGAACATTCGCTATCTCCAGGCAAGCGATGTTTAATCTGGTTTCCAACGCGATCCGAAATATGCGCAATCAACGTTCCTCCCAAGGCGACGTTCATCACTTGAACACCACGGCAAATGCCCAAAATCGGAAGACCCGAAGTCACCGCCATTTGAACCAGTGTGATTTCGCTCCGATCCCGTTTGATATCTACCCCGTAGATTTTCGCATGGGGAACACCCGCATAAAGACTAGGCGAAACATCGCCACCTCCAGAAAAGACAATCCCATCCAAACAGGCAAGCAGCGGTTTGGCTTGGCATAATTCGGGAGGCAAGAGAACGGGGTTCCCCCCCGCGCGGATGATAGAAGTCACATATCGCGCCGATACGGCATATCGGCCGTTCTCATCTTTGCCTCGCGTTGTTAATCCAATCAGCGGACAATCTGACTTCATTTTCTCTCCTTATAAAAAATTTTCAACACGCCACTATCCATTCCCCCTTCAGCTTTGTCAAGCATTATGATATATTTACAAAACAGCGATGAACGAAATGATCAAAAAAGTAGCCCTTGCGTCGGCCAAGAAAGCTGGCCACATTTTAAGAGAGGGAATGACGCGTGGCTTGACCATCTCTTATAAGGGGAATCTAAATTTGGTCACGCAGATCGATACCCTGTCCGAGCAAACGATTGTTGCGCATATTCGAAAGCATTTCCGAGATCATCAGATTCTTGCTGAAGAAGGGCACAACTACGAAAGTGCTTCTCCCTACCGATGGATCATTGATCCGTTAGACGGAACAACAAACTACGCGCATCGGTTTCCTTATTTTTGCGTCTCTATTGCGGTCGAGTTTGAAGGCGTGATTATTTTCGGTGTCATTTATGATCCGATTCACGATGAGCTTTTTGTTGCGGAGCGCGGATGCGGGGCCACCTTAAACAATCGGCACATTAAGGTCTCGCCGACCGTCTCATTGCGAGAAAGCTTGTTGGTGACAGGCTTTGCCTACACGGTTCAGACCGATAAAAACAATAATCTAAACCACTTTTCTCGATTCTTGATGCGCGCGCAGGCGATTCGAAGAATGGGATCCGCCGCGCTCGATCTATGCTATGTGGCTGCTGGCCGCTTTGACGGTTTTTGGGAATTAAACCTGAATCCTTGGGATACCGCGGCGGGCTTTTTGATCTTAACCGCGGCGGGTGGGCGCGTTACGAATTTTTCCGGAGAACCCTTTGTGATTGACTCGCGAGAAATCTTGGCAACCAACGGAAAGATTCACCCCGCGATGCAATCTGTTTTGATGCTGAAGGGGAAGACGCCGCGCAAGAAGAAAGACACGGCGCAATGAGGGCGCGCCTCTTAAAACGCATTGACGAAAACCAAACAGAAAATAAGGATGACGCGTTTAACGCCCTCGCCTTAGAAATTTATCGTTATCAATTTGATCACAACATTCCTTACCGAAACTTTTCTCTGCTACAAAAAAAAACGCCCCAAAAGGTCATTTGCTGGCAGGAGATTCCCGCGCTGCCGGTCACCGCGTTTCAATCCCTTCCTGTCATCTGTCGGCCGATTGAACAGGCGAAGCAAATTTTTTATTCCAGTGGCACCACCCGAGGCATTGGCCGAGGCATCGGCGCGGGGGGAAAAAAACGAAGTGCTCACGCCCTCTTTGATGAGTCCATTGCAAGGGCTGCCATTTTATCTCACTTCAAAAAAAAGATGCTGCCTGATGATGCGCGACTTCGTTTTTGTATTTTGACGCCGTCTCCCGAAGAAGCCCCGCATTCCTCATTGTCTTATATGATGGAAACCGTACGCGCGGCATTTGGAACAAGTGACAGCCGCTATTATATTCATCAGGGGCGATTGCTCGCAGACCAACTGGCTTACGATCTTTCCGAAGCACAAACACCGGTTGCTTTGCTGGGGACATCGTTCGCATTTGTTCATCTGATTGATTTTTTAGTAGAGAGAAGCGATCCGATCACACTGTTGCCGGGAAGTCGTGTGATGGATACGGGCGGATTCAAAGGCCAATCCAGAACCGTCTCGGCTCACTGGCTTTATGCCATGATTGAAAGGCTGTTGAGCATTTCGGTGGATTATTGTGTGAACGAATATGGCATGGCCGAGATCACTTCTCAATTTTATGACAAGACGGCGGGAATGGCGCGTGCGCGCGTTCATGCTGCCCCGCCACAAATGCGATGGCAGATTTTGTCACCCGAAACGCTCCAGATCGTGGGGGATGGAGAGACTGGACTTATCGCCATTTATGATCTGGCCAATATTGATTCTGTGATGGCGATCTTGACGGAAGATTTGGGAAGGGCTGTCCATGGCGGAATTGAGATTATTGGACGGGCGACTGGCGCGGCCGTAAAAGGGTGCTCCGTTGATCTGGACACGCTCTTAGCGCCCGCCCCGCCTTCTATTGATTAACGGTTTCAACGAGCGATTTATTAACGATTCTAGCGAACGATGATATCACACTATTTACCTTATCTGGTTTTTCTTGGCGCGGTGGTTGGGCTTGTCGGAATTGGATTTTACATCAGAGACATGGTGCGTGGCGATGTTTTACCCAATAGAGTCAGCTGGTTGTTATGGTCTATTGCCCCTTTTATTGGAACGGCCGCAGCCATTTCAGACGGTGCAATGCTTGAGGTATTGCCGGTATTCATGGCAGGATTTTGCCCCCTGCTCGTTTTGATTGCGTCTTTTATCACGAAGAATGCGTACTGGAAATCTGCGCGAGGCGATTATGGATGTGGCGTTCTCTCGCTTTTGGCCTTGGTGCTTTGGTGGGCGACAAACAGTCCTGAAATTGCCATTTTATTTTCAATGGCAAGCGATGGTTTTGCGGCCATACCGACACTGATGAAGTCTTGGCGGTTTCCTGATACAGAAAGCGCAGCACCGTTTCTTGCGGGGTTATTTTGTTCGCTCACTAGTTTTGCGGCAGTCAATGCATGGCATTTTTCCTCGGTCGCGTTTCCCATTTATTTGACATTGATGAATATTGCCCTTGTGGTGATCATCTATCGCCACAAAATTTTTAAGAATCAGAAACATTAGATTAAGCATAGACGATTCCCCTTAAATCATTCTGTTTTGCGGGGCATCGCAAGATGTGATAGGCTTTCCTCGGTAGATGTCCTTTCTTGATTTCCCGATACATTAGGGGGGTGGGGATGAATCATTGCTTGCAACAGAAGCTCGTTGGCCTGCTCGCCTTTTTCTCCCTTGCTGTCGTTTGGATTAATCCGGCTTTTTCCGCGAATCATAGCGAGATACATCAAAAAAGCCGCCTTTCGCATACCGTCTTAAAAGTCAATTCCTCTTCCGAAAAAATCGCGATTCCGCGCGCGATGACGACGCGAATCCCCTTTTCTGTTGTAACGCATTTGGCGCTTCCGGAAGAGATCGCCTTAGACGCGCTTTATCACGAAGAACTCACTGCGAAGGCTTTCCTTTCTGGCCCCGGGTTCCCGACACCCATTGCGCTGACCACCACCGCGCCGAACCCTTTTCCGATGCCGACATTTCCGCTATCGGGAACCTATCATCTTTCCGATCTGCGTCTTTATCGCGGCGATCAATTGATGGCCCAGGCGCTTTCGGAGGTGACCATTGAGGTCTTTGAAAATCTGTTGGTGACGGAGGTTATCACGCGACCGCTCTCGTTGGAAGAGATTCAGGATAAAGGGATTGTGATTGACTCCTAGTCCTTTTCCACGATGGAGTTTACCGCGGCGTTGGCTTTCGCTAGCAAATCGATGGCAATGGAGTTTCCCGATACGGTGGCCCCGATCTTTCTTGCAGCAGAGGAAGAAGAGGCCAAGCATGATTTTTCTGCGACCTCTTCTGAAGTGTCTACCTTTAAAATTCCCAATCTTCCTGATCCTGAAATTCCGAATCTCTCCATTACCCAGATGGATTTTAAGACGGTTATTGATAATCCCAAAATAGTTCCGCCGCTACCTCCTTTGTCCGGATTTATTGTGATTCCCGGTCAAATCGGATTTTTGCACCAATTTTTTGAGGCGCAGCTGGTCGTGCTTCAAAATGCGCCGGACGGGACGCCACTTGTTGTACGAGACTTAATGGCGAAGATTGTGCTCCCGGTTGGGAAGGATCTTTCGCCGGGCACCGAGGAGGCTCCCGGAGATGACCCGTTACGAATTGCGCGGCAGAAAGGCAAAGAAAACACCCGCACATTGCCGATTGTAAAACTGGGAACAACACAAAACCGTTTGGCCGCACAGCAAAGAGGCAATGCACTCTTTTTAATTGAGGGATTAAAAGAAGGAACCCACGATCTTTTGTTTGAAATCACCGGCATGCTGGAGGGATTGCCCGGAGGGCCGGTGTCGGTGATGGCGACGGCGCACGGATCAGTGCTCGTGCGAGACCCCACCTTTACGATTACGCTTTCTCACCCCAAAACCGTTCGCGCCGGAGAAGAATATACGCTCTATGCCGTGGTGACCAATACGAGTGATGCCGTGGCTAATTTGGTTTCGGTCAAGTTAGAGAAAAATTCAGTTTCGGGGGCGACGCTTCTTTCCAGTGAAATACAGCAGACCAACACAATTGAGCCTCGGTCGTCCGCGACGTTTATTTACAAGTTGCGATCTCGTATCACAGGCCAAGTGACTGCGACGACATTCCCGACTGCAGAGGGCTTAATTGGACGATTCGCGTTGCATACCGGCGTGGGGGATCTTTCAATTCCACTTTCCCCCGATACGATTATTCTTCCTAACCATGCGTACCGGCTTCCTTCTTCAGTGACCGATCCCGCCATTGGGGTGTTGGGCTTGGCCTATTCTGTTGCAACGGCTCCCGCCGGGGCATTGCCAAAAGGGATGAGCCGCATTCCGAAAAAGATTGTCGAAGAAAAGGCTGAGGTGTTAGGGCGAGCCGGTCTTCGTCTGATTTTAGGGATGCCGCTTACAGAGGTCTTAAAAGAGCTGCTCGCTGATTTATCGGTCGGTCCCGATTCCTATCTTAAAATCCTTAATGAATCACGGCAAGGAAAACTGCTAGCAGAGGCGATTAACACCATAATAAAAGACGCTGCTCCTTCTAATCCGCTGCCGCATATTGTCGCTGTGACACAGCCTGCGGTAGGGGTGATCTCTTACCCTATGCATCCATTAGGCCCCAATTGGGAGATCGGGTGCGTTATGAGGGCATTACACGAGGCGGGGGCATATCTCTTTGTTCTTGCAAGCGAGCCGCTTTCTCGTAATGACGCGGAAAACGTTTCGCATTATGCCGTGGATGGGATTTCCCCCGTTTCAGCCAGTCTGGATGGAACAGGGCGTTTTGTTGTCCTGCAATTGGCTAACGCCGTAGGGCCATTTGTTGAACGGTCGCTTCATGTTTCAGGATTGCACACGAAATCAGGACAACTGGTTTCAACAGGCCTGTTCCCTATTCAATCTCATTTATCAGGGGAAGGGGCGGGCGTGTTTTCGGGCCAACTGCTTCGCGCGGGGTCTGTCGTGACCGAAGGCTTAACCACTCATATAAGAAGACATGACTGTCAAAGAGTTATGGGACTCCCTTTTCCCCCGTTGTCTCTTGGAACGATGGATATGAAACCGGGTGCAATCTACCAGTTTGACTATGTGTTACAAGGATCAGAGATCACCGGGCAGGAAACATCCTCTCGGGAGTATGAAAGCGTTCAGCCTCCGATTCGCTATGCCGGCCAAACAGTTTCATTAGACTTGATTCTGCGGGCAAAGGGGGGCATCGAGATCACGGTGTTGGATGAGGCCGGGAATCCGGCCGTAGAAGCAGAAGTTTTGGTTAACAGCGCAACGAGTTTTGTATCGGGGCAAGTTGTTTCTCTGGCATCCGATTTATTGAAAACGGATCAAACGGGCCGCGTTTTATTTTCCAATCTGCCGGTTGGCCCCTACCAGATTCAAGCACGGTTAAGAACAAAGGGTGCCCCCGTACAGGTAGCGGCGACTTCGGCACATATAAAACAGCCCGGCGACACCGTGTCGGTAACACTGCAGATGGTGAACTATCCAGAATTTCTCGTCGGATCAGTGACAGCTCGGGTTCTGGCCCCCGATGGGAAAACCCCCGTTATCGGAGCATGGATACGCCTGACCAGCAGGAGCGGCGGAGCATATGGGGGGCAGACGGATACGAATGGTTTTGTCTCCATGTCCAATATTCGCACGGGGGACGCCACACTGGAAATATACGATCCGGCCTCATTGGAAGTGGGCAATATGCAATTGACCGTTTTGCCGGATCAGACTATTTCTGCCGTGATGATTCTGAAAGGCATGGCGGCTGTCGCAGGAAGGGTGATTGATCCTTACGGTGTTCCGGTGAAAGGGGTGTTGGTTGTGGCAAGCCCCGCACAGGGCCAGGTCAAATGGCAATTTACCAATGATCAAGGAAGGTTTAACATGACGGCCTTATCCGTGGGGCCCGTAAAAATGACCGCGACGGAACCTGAACGGGGACGGACGGCAGCCGCCTCTGCAACGCTTCGGTATGTGGGTAATGCCGCCCAAGTGGAGTTGATTCTTTCGCCTCGCGCTTCGATTGTCGGTACACTGACCGATCAAGCGGGAAGGGCTGTTGCTGGGGCAGAAGTCCGTCTTCTAACTCCTGAAGGGGGATGTCCGCCGCCGATACTAGATCCTCTTATCGCAGCGGGAGAAAACATGGCCAGAGGGGGACAAGGGGGACAGGCACAGTTTGACGCCGCGTTTACCGCATTGGTTGAAGCGCAAATGGAATGTGTGGATGCGGCAGTGAGCGAAAACCTAATCTCCTTTATTCACACAAAAACAGATGCGAACGGTAATTATCGCTTCTCCGATTTGAATCTGGATAAGAGTTAAATACCATTTTTTAATTCGGGCACGGTGATTGCCGTCAAAGGGGGAGATGTGGCGAATGCCGGTTTTTCGCTCATTCAGGATGGGCAAGTCCAACGGGTCAATCTGCGATTTATAGAACGGGAAGTTTCAATGTCAGGCATCGTGCTTGATCAAGGCTCGAACAATATGCCGGTGGGTGCCCGCGTGGTGCTTTACGGTGTGGAGCCAGATGCGGCGGGGTTGTTGAAACAAGGCCGGGTGATTGCATGGACAGACACCGATCCCGTGGAAGGCCGTTTCTCCTTTGCAAATCTTTATCCTGGGCCGTTTAGGATCACCGCAAGCAATCCTTTTCATCCCGATGAGATCAGCGTTTCGGGAACCCTTGTTGCCGGCGAGAAAAAGAAAATCACAATGGTTTTTCAAAAGCCACTCGGAAGAATTTTGGGTGTCGTTGTTGGCCCGGATGGAAAGACGCCCGCTGTCAGCGTGATAGTCAAAACATTCCTTCATAACAAGCCGATTGAAGTGACGACTGATGCAAAAGGGTTTTACCGATTCGGCAAGATGTTGCCCCAAGGGGTGTATCAGGTGGAAGTAAATGATCCTGAGACAGGTTTGCGATCGGAACCTGCGACGGCCATGCTCGAGCCTGGTGGGGAAGTGGATGTCCCATTGCGTGTGTTGGGAAAAGGGGCGATTGAGGTGCGGGTTCTTACGGCCAGCGGGCGTGCCGCCTCTCTTGCCGATGTGAAAGTGAAGAGGGTTGGAGTGCCAGCAGATGAAGCGGAAGGTGCAATTACAAACGGGGGGTGCGACCCCTGCGGAATGATTCGGTTTGATGCACTGCACCAAGGAACGTATGCTGTCTCGGTTCGGGATCATTTGGGCCGCGGTGCGAGAGGCGAAGTGGTCATTCCTGCTGCGGGAAAAACCGGCTGGGTTTCGTTGGTGTTGGATGAGTCGGGAGTGGTTGACGGTTTCTTTATGGGTATAGATAAGACGACGCCGATATCACCGGCACGGCTGACCCTCTTTGCCGGAGAAAGTCATAAAGCAGTGGGTGTGGCAACAACAAAATCAGATGGCGCGTTTTTGTTTGAGAATGTCCCAATGGGACAATTTAGTGTGGAAGGCTATAACCCGGCAACAGGACGGCGTGCAGCGGGAAGGGCGATGCTTTCAGTAGACGGACAGGTGGTCAGTTTGCTTCTGATCGAAGAAGGATTAGGGGCTGTAGCCGGAAAAATGCTGGCAGCGGACAAAATTACACCCGTGCCGGGCGTAAAATTAACCCTCACCTCGCGTTCTGCGTTGGGGCTGATTCATGGCATTTCTCGTCCCGACGGCTCGTTCTTATTTGACGGCATTCCAGTCGGGGCCGTCTCATTAAAGGCCGAAGATCGGCGAACGAATTACGTCGCGCTAGCAAACGGCGCGATTGAGCAGGAAGGAGAACAACTCAATCTTTTCTTAATACAGGCGGCGTCAGGAGACATTGAAGGACAGGTTATCTTTGCCGATTTAACGCCTGTTCCTTATGCCCTTGTTTTAACCGGGAAGATTTACCTTCAGGCCGATGAAGCGGGTCGTTTCTTGTTCCCCCAAATGCCGCTTGAAAGTTATACCATTCAGGTGAATGAACCAAACGGCCCGCGGTCGGGAACGGGTTACGCCTCAATTACACAGCATGGTGAGAAGGCTTCCGCCGTGATTAAACTTTCAGGCATGGGGGCGATGACCATTCGGGTATACGACCGCGGAACGCCTGTTGCCGGTGCGAAGATCACGATTTCCCCAGTCAATGCGGCTTTTGTCACGCCTGAAAATGGCGAGGTGTTGTTTGAGCGGCTTCCACAGGGGAGCTACACCATTACGGCAACGTCTTCGGATCAGATTCGATCGGTTACCGATTCCGCGCGCATTCGGTTTGATCAGGAGCACGTGATGGTTCGAATGGAACTGGGGCCTGCTGGCTCAATCCGTGCACAGATCAAACGCGGCGACGGTGTGCATCCCGCGGAAGGCACCGTTGCCACACTTCTAAAAGAGGAGCAGCTTTTTGTGTCCCGTTTGGTGCCAGAAGACGGAACGTTGTCGTTTAATCAAATACCAACTGGTTCCTATATCCTCAAGCTGGATGAGGCCGGGACGGGCAAGGGTACGGTGATCGGGGCAGCGAAGCGAGTCTTTGCTGTAGAGGACGGCGTAACGGCTGACTTGGGGACGATTGTATTAGACAGCGAGCCGATTCGAGTTCTTTCAATTGAGCCGGCAGATGCCGCGTCTAATGTTGATTTGAATTTTGTGATTCGTGTTCGTTTCTCCGAACCGCTCAACCGTGACTCTCTTTCCGGCGCGACTTTTCAGGTGATCGAGACGATACCAACTGGCACGCGTCTTGTGGATGGCAAGTTTTCTTTTAATGCCGATCAAACCGAGATCGCCTTTACACCCAACGCCCCATTGACGTCATCGGGACGATACAAAATTAAGATCACCGGGATCACCGATCAAATTGGACATGAAATGGTTCCTCTGTTGATTGAAACTGCTTTTACCGCAGCCGATCGTATCCCTCCAAAAATGGTTTCAATCGCCCCTTCCGATGGAACGATTGAAGTGGCACAAGAGGCGGTGATTCGCGTGGTCTTTTCGGAACCGATTGCCGCGGTGTCAAATGGCGCGGTCATTTTGCGCCAACGAAATGCCGCAAGCAACGATACTATTCCGATTCAGATTTCTCTTGCGGATGGAAATAAGCTTCTGATTGTAAAGCCTGCGAATGATTTACGGATCAATCAGCATTACAAGGTGTTGATTGAGCAAATTGCCGACTTGTCTGGAAATCTCATGAAAAAGCCCATTGCCATTGAGTTTTCGACGAAAGATACGATTCCACCAGTTGTGAATGAGGTTAGATTGGATGAAGAGACCCCTGCCATTCCCGGGAAGCCCTTTCGGGTTTTTGCGAGTGGTTCTGATGATAACTTGAAGGCCATTGAGATTTTCTTAAATGGCGCATCACTTGGTTTTGCAAATCTTTTGGATGTCGCTTCTTCTGTGACAGGGCTGCGAAGTCTGGCCTTTACGCTCCCGATATCTATCCCCTATCCGGCCGATTTAACTGCGGTTGCAATAGATGTTGCGGGCAATCGCAGTATTCCGACATCGCTTAAAATCGTCCCCGCCGATGGCCCGCCGGTCATTTCTATTGTAGATTTTACAGATGCAGGCCCAGGCGAGTCTGCCGAAATAACGATTCGCAGTGAGGACGACAAGGGGCTTTCTGCCGTTCGTTATTCTACGGAAGGAGCGGTCGTTCAAACGAAAAATCGGCCGCTCACAGGAAAATTGGATCAGTGGGTCATTCGGTTGCCGATTCCTGAAACCGCCGTGATTGGAAATCGCATCACCTTTATGGCAAATGTCACAGATCAGTCCGGGCAGAGTGCGTCCACAACACACATGTTTTATCTTATGGATAATAAGAAGCCTTCTGTTGAAATCATTTCTGCCAATTCGTTTGCCTTCGGGAGCATTGGAGAAATTAAAATTAAGGCAAGCGATGCGAATTCACCGTTAACAGCCATTGCGCTGGATATTAGCGGCGCAGTCGCATTGAGCGGCAATTTTATCTTGGTGGGAGATCGGCGTGATGAAGAGCGGACGATCCCGATTGAGATTCCGTTACAGCCGGAAACGCGGATGATTACCATCACGGCGTTTGCGGTGGATCAAGCCGGGAATCGGGGAGAGGCAAAGCCGGTGTCGGTAATTCTGGCGGGCGGCATTGTGACTGGAACGGTCTTTCGTGGCACCAGTCCCATCGCCGGTATTTCGGTTTTGGCCGATACCGGTTTATCGAAAAAAACGGTGACAACGGATGCCGCCGGACGATACCTGATTAAAGGATTGATGCCGGGCGTTGTTCGGGTGATTGCGTCTGATACGGGATTGGGCTTAGGGGCGATGGGAGAAGTGACGCTTACGGATAATGGTGAAATTGCCCATCTTGATTTGATTTTGCAGCCGGCCGCTTCTCTGATTGGAAAGGTGCTGACAGCAAAAGGAAAAAATGCGGGCAAAAATATTACGGTGACCGCTACCGCCGAAGGAAAGGTTTTTCAGAAATTGACCGATGACGCCGGGGCATTTATATTCGACTTTTTGCCGTTAACGCAGATTGCTCTTACGGCGTCCGCTGCGGATGGTTCTGTTGCTGAAGGGACTATTCGGTTGGTGGAATCGGGTCAGAAAATCACGCTTGGGTTTATTGCGCGTGGAACCGTTTCGGGACAGGTGGTTTACGGCGATGGCAAAAAGCCGGTTGGATTTTCGGCCGTGACGCTTTATACCGCTCGATCCGGGTATCGTACAAAAATCACATTGGAAGACGGCAAGTTTTCTTTTGACAACGTCTTTGCAGGTTCGTTTAGGGTGGGTGCAGTAGACCCGGTGCAAAAAATTGATGGAACGGCTTCCGGTGAGATTGTGACCGAGGGAGAGATCGTGCAGGACACGATTTCATTGACCGCGCTTGGGTCAGTGCGTGGAACCGTTTACGCTGCGGTGGATCATCAGCCTGTCGTAGGAGTGACGGTTACGCTTTCATGGCCTTATTACAGAACAACCCAAACGGATCTGGATGGAAAATATTATTTTAGCAACGTTCCAGTCAATAACGGATGGTATGGCTGTTATCTTTCTGCTTCCGATTCCGTGAGTGGAGATTCCACACCCACTCAAACTGTTTATGTTGAAAAACATGAACAGGTGGTTGTTGCCGATCTGACACTCATTGGATTTGGGGAGGTTCAAGTGGTTGTGAAAAGCCCTTCGGGTCTTCCGGTAGAGGGTGCAGAGGTGCTCCTTGCCGGTGTTAAACAATGGAGTGACGCGAATGGCGCAGCCCTTTTCAACAAAATTCGTCCCGGGCAATATTCTGTTCAATCGAAACTGCCGGCGCATCCAGATGGGACAACCTCTAATTACTTTACAGTACAGGCGGGCAAGGTTAGTGAGGTCGTTATGACTTTACAAAAGAGGGGAACGATTTTAGGCCGTGTTTTCGCGCCAGATGGCGTGACGCCGGTGGCGGAGGTCGTGGTATCGCTTGGATGGAATGGACGCCGAATGTTGACAGATCGTCAGGGGCGTTTCTCATTCTCGTCTCTTTCCATAGGAAGTTACTATTTGGAAGCCAGGGTAAAAGGACAATTGCGAGCCAGTCCCATATCGGTGATGCTTTCCGCCGAGGGTGAAGTGAAGGAGCATCATTTTGTTCTCCTTCCGTTTGGAACCGTTACTGGCACTATTTCTGATTCCAATGGGGCACCCGCCGCAAATGCTTCGATTTCGATTAACCATAAAAACCCACTGGGGTGGCAGGGGAGAGGGAGCCAGACCACTATTTATAGTCAAAGTGATGGCTCGTATCAGGCCGAAAATATTCCATTGGGACATGTGACGATAGACGCGAGAAAGCAGGTCTATTCGTCTTCCGGTTCTTCACTCACTGGGGCGAATGCAGAAGGGTCACTGGGTTATGATCAGGAGGTGCTGGTCTTAAATCTTTCTTTGACGGATAACATTGTTCAACTTCCTGCATCCTTGCAGATCCCAGGGTCGTACTACACATTTTCTCAAACCGGAAGCGTGAAGCAGGAGAACCACATCTCCAGAGAATGTGAGTGTAGTCGCTTATCTCTGACTGTGGATGGACAAACTGCCGCATTGCCAACGGGGCTTTTTGGAAAATACGAGGACAATCGTCAGGAGGTTTCTACAATGATGCAAGAAGGCCCCGGCGGCATTGTGATGACGCGAAAGCTGTATGTTCCAAAAAATGGGTATGCGGTTCGAGGATTGGAGCTTCTAAATAATCCAACCGATGAGCCAATGACTGTTACACTGCAATTGATGTCGGCCCCTTCTTTCACAAAACAGAGTGTGGATTTATCCACGCCCGAAGTACAATCGGGGGAAGGCTGGATCATGCTTTCAGGGGGAAAGAAAGAGGGGATCGCACAAATTGGTTCGGATGGCCGTGTCGTTTGGCGTGATACGAAAGGGGATGAGGCCGTGGGTTTGCTCTTTGGCCGATCGGCCAAAAGGGGCCAGCTTTTTCTTCAGAACGATGCCCCCGTCGTCACAACAACAACGATACCATCAGGGTGGTTGTCATCCACAACATTGAAGCACTGGACGGCCTCCATCACATATGGGATAAAAGATGTGATTATTAAGCCGGGGGAAACCGTCGGACTGCTTCATTTTTATTTCATGCCATGGAATAAGGAAGGAGAGCAACCGACGCTTAATCGTCTGCGATCTCTTCCTCCAGAAATGCTTGCAGGGCTTTCTCCTGAAGAATTATCTTCCATTATTAATTTTGATCTTGAAGAAGATCGTGATCAAAAGCTTACTGCGCCTCAAACGATTTCAAAACTATCGGTGAATGTTTTCCAAAAAGCGGGAGAGCAACTCATCCCGCTTCCCAATATGCGCGTTGATTTTAAGTCGGCCGATCCGATCTATCCGCTCACCTATTCGGCAATGACGGACACGCAAGGACTATTGGTTTTGGATTATAAGAATATCCCAGCATGGTACAATCCGCCCTCTTTACCAGAAGGACAACCGGTTGATCTTCATGCCTTTGCGCATACAGGGCTGCGTGATGATGTGATTAAGGATACCGTTTCCAACTTTTCGCCAACCGTGACCGCTGTTGATGAAGCGGGGGTTCTTTCTGCGACACTCGTTTTTACAGAAACGGGAGTGGCCTCTTTCTTATTTGAACGTCCCGGCGGCATTACGGGGAATGCCAAGATAACCCTGACACATCAGGAGTCAAAGCAGACCTATTCTGTTGATTCCATTGTTCATCCAAAGAGCAGTGCGACTTTCTTAACCCTTCCGCCGGGGCATTACGAGGCGGCTGTTTTTATTGATCATCCGCAATCACAGCAGATTAGTTATCGGCAATCAGCGCGGGAGATATTGGGTTTCGTTGAATTGGATGTAGTCGCTTCTTTGGAAACGGCGATTGCGATTCCAATCGAGCCGACAGGTCATCTGGAAGGGAAGATCACAACAGCGGCAGGTTCGCCTGCTGGCAACCAACAGGTGTCTTTGACGATTTGCAAGAACAGCAATTGCGGTGGAAGTGCTTACTTGACCACGACTGACGCGACGGGCCGCTATCAGTTTGTGCATTTGCCCATTGGCCCTGTCAACGTTGCTGTGCGTGATCCCCATACAGGGAGCATCACACAGGCTTATCTCGATATTGTGGGAGGGGCTACGGGTTCTAAAGATTTGATTTTGGCGGCGTCCGGAAAGATCAGACTAAAAGTGGTGTTACCAAATGGCTTGCCTGCAATCGCCTCCAGTGTGAGTCTGGTTGGAACACACCATGCCGGACAAACCAATGATCAGGGAATGGTTCTATTTAAAGATGTTTTGGTCGGGTCATATACCGTTCGTGCCTTCCGTCCGGAGACGGCATTCTCCCGGTTTTTCAGTGAGCAGTCCGTTGTGTTAAATGAGCATAATGAAATGGCCGAAGCACTGTTACCGCTTCCCGCTGCGGGAACCGTTTCGGTCAAGGTTGAGACTGCATCAGGCGTCCCAGTATCAGGCCAATATCTTCGACTGATTCGATCGCCCCAAAATACCTTCATTACCGACACAAACGCGAGGGGGTATTATCCCCACCCAAAAGAAGAAAGTATATTTACGAGCAAAGATGGCATTACAAAACCTGTTGCATGGACAGGGCCGATCGCAATGTCTCTTAAGACGCAAAATGCCTTTGGGTGGACATTGATCGAAAAAGAAGATGCGGCTTTGTTGGAGGGAGAGAATCGCATTGTGGTTTTTAGGCTGCAAACCCTGGCCCATTTATCAGCGACCGTAACAGTCTGCGGAAAACCTTCTGCGAGTCGAAAGCTTGTGCTTTTCAATGCCGAAAATAAAGAGATCTCCAATTGGACAAACAAGGAGGGAAAGGCGCTGTTTAACAATGTATATGAAGGAGAATATCATCTGCGTATTCGAGATCTCGCCGCATCGGTTTTGGTATCCGTGACGGCTTCCGATGAGGGCAGGGTTATTGATATTGCTTTTCCGTTGTGCACTGTCAATGTAAAGGGACGGGTCGTAGCCGGAGATGGTGAGACGGGAATTCCGAACAGTCGTATTGTCATTAAGAATGCCGATGGAGAATGGATCGGTTGGTTAAAAACTGGAGAAGAAGGAGAATTTGAGACCCACTTAGAGACGATCAACGGAGAGAAAATAACCATAGCGGCATCGGCATACATAGTAATGACGTCGGTTTCTAGCCAGACTGTTGAGGCAGTTGAGGCAGTTCAAACTGTAACGATTGAAACTAAAACGACTTTGCCGCCTTTTGTTCTTCCGGTATCGGTCGTAAAAGCGAAAACGGGATGGACACGTAAAGGAATTTATATTCCAATAGCAAAGACCCAGTATTATTCTTGTTTTGCGATTAATCCAAAAATTGTAGATCAATATGATTATGCCAGATCGCATCAGCCCTATTATTTTCAGAATGGGCGGTGTCTTATCTTGGGTCTTCCACTGGGTGATTTTGAAGTGACGATTCATGATCTGAATACCGGAAAAACGGTAACGAAGAAGGGCAGCGTCGAGACGATTGAAAAGGCTGTTGAAATAGACTTGCTGTTTTCTCCAATCAATGACCTTCTGGTTCGGGTAAAAGATGTGGAGGGTTGGCCTGTTAAGGCAGGCGTGATTGGGGTAGAAGAATTGGGTTCACCCTTTACCATTTTTAGAAGATTTTCGGAAGAAGATAGCGGCTCGTTTTGGAAAAGCGAAGGCGGGAAATTATTGAGAGAAGGAGGCGAAGAAGAAGCGTGGACTTGGAACGAAAAGAGGGGAACCTTTATTCGAGAAGTCGCCGGCGGACTATGGATTCGAGACAAAGAAACACAGCAGGAAAGTTTTCATTCTGGGATTGGGGGAGAGTGGATTTTCAAAGGAGAAGTCGGTGAAGTGCTTTTAGAGGGGCTTCCCGCCAGCGCGCCGCTTGTCGTTGCTTTCGCGGACAAATTCCAGGAGGAAATATCTGAGCAGGGAATAATTTTTCGAGAAAGGGAGGCGCCCATGCTGATTAGCAAGCCGGTATTTGTGTCTCTTCCCGAATCCAATGAACAAATCATCGTGACGCTCTTGCTGCCGAGGATGGCTTCTATTTCTGGACAGATGGTTGCTGCAGACGGTTTCACCCCGGTTACAGAAGGAGGATATCTGACGTGGGAACAAACAATTCCAACACCATTTGGTTCTAGAACAGGACAGATAGCAATTGATGATCAGGGACGGTTTAATGCCGAATCAGCAAACCCCGTGGAGAAAAAAAACACGGAGGAAGAAGACCCCCAACCCCCCCAATTCCCCGAATTTTTCGATCCCGGTTCTGGGATTCCAGACGATGATACGCAATATTATAATTATATTCTTGATAATGAGGTGCGGTATCGCTTGGCCATCGGAGGAAGAACGGATTTCTATAATCATTCCATTCCGATAACTAGGTCTGGTGCCCCCTTTCCAAATCATGATCGAGGCATTCTTACCATTGAACAGATTCGCAATCCTTATCCTGCTCCAATCACATTGCCAGTCAAATTGGAACAACCCGTAAAGGAAGGTGAAGGATTCGTGACAGTATTAGATACTTATGCTCAATCAGGGGGGGGTATACAAGAAGAATCTTCTTCAACAATTGACTCCTATGAAAGTCATTCATATCTTTTTGTCTTTGGCTCCTCGTTGGGGAATCAAGGTGGGCACCTTGTTGTTCCTGCTTTATCTTGCCGGACGATTGTTCATCTGTGGGATATCTTGCCGACTGACGGATTTGGGGGGATGGGACAGAAGATGGTTCAGGGTGAGAATTTTACGAAAGGGGTTGATTTGTTAAACCGCTTTGCGACATTGGATTTAAGAAAATTTGTGGAGGACCCATTATGTCCACTTGCAGAATAAGTTTTACGAACAAGTATTATTTTATTTTTATTTTCTTTCTATTGCTCTCGCAGGGGACGTTCCCCTTCGTAAATAGGCTGGCGTTTGCCGATCAACCCATCACCCCATTTTTAATAAAAGGGGTGATGGGTAGCGTGATGACGCCCACGGAAATTTCTTCAACAGCGCTTTTCTTGGAGAAGCGGGTGGTCTTTGTCGTGATCGGACGCTGTTCGGGTTTTGAATCGTTTCTTGCTTTTCAGAAACGACTTTCATCAGAGAGGGGAGCATCCCCTGCGAGGGCGAATCAGACGCTCATTCTTTGTGTTTCTGGGGAGCCGAAAGAGCCGAATCCTGCTGTCTTCACAACGTCTGATCAGGCCATGAAGGCGTTAGGGCTAACCGGGACCCCGATGATTTTGGGAATAGAGAACAATACAGTGAAATGGCGATTGGCCGGTTTGATTCCGCATTGGCAGTCTTTAGCCATCCAGTATTTGGAGTCTCCTTCAGAGGATGATCGTCCATGAAAAACTATTTTATCTTTAAGTCCATTATTGGGTTTTGTTTTTTCTTGATGGCGGGCTGTGCGAGTCTTGGATCGTCACCTTCTGATCCCCTGACTGAGAATCTACCCGCAGCGGCTCCGCCCGTTTCTCAATTGCATGGATCGTCAGCTGTGGGAGAAAGTGCGTTACCCAAAGAGGCGGAGCGTCCGCATCAGGACATTGCATCGGAAGACGTAGCGGAACGTCCGCTGCGGACAGAGAAAACTCCCCATCATAGTATTCTCCCGCCGCTGACTCCGGATTCTGTCCCATTTATTACAGAGGAGCGATCTTCAGAGTCGGAAACGACAACGCCTTTCGCAGTGGACGCTCCGCCTGAAAATGAGAAAACAGAAGACCAAGGGCTCATGGCAAAGTCTTTCTTTGGGATTCCTGTTCCCAATACAAACACCGGCACTGGCACTGGCACCGGCACTGGCACTGGCACTGGCACTGGCACT
>JBBTIN010000038.1:0-36492 GCA_038059935.1 Nitrospirota bacterium | reverse complement strand
CATTTTGCTTTATCGAAACCCTCCCAAGTGGGCCCATTTTACTTTATCATTCATACACGTTTTTGAGAACCTTTTCTGGTATCTCACGGCGAGTTTTCAGCATACTCTTCCATTGGCTTTATGCCCATAATTTTCCCTGACCTTCCCTGATTAGTGGTATAGATAGATTTTATTTATTATCATCAACATTAATATTGACCGTTGGATCAAATGGGTTTTGATTTCTATACCGATCAGGTAAATTCCCCATCGCAATAACAAAACCATTTTTGAATGTCAGCAAACTACGTACAATAGTTCTATTCCAACTCCATCCGCCGTCATCCCAAGTTGTTTCCTGATATTGCCAAATTTCAATATTTGCACCAATAGAATCAACAAATGCTTCTTTTTTTAGCGGTTTACCAATATTTTTTAGTACATCTTGTTTTGACATGCCAAGATCGATCTTTTCAGCAACTTGAGATGTTGTTGCACAACCAACTAAAGCCAAAATAAAAGCAAAGCAAATTAACCAGTAATTCCTCATACACACTGCTTCCTAGGGCTAACGATATGCTAAGCCGGCCGCGAAACGACGCGGACTAAATCAGCGAACGCTTTTTGCGGTCGGCTTGAGTGGCTGTTGGGTTCTTCAACCCGCTTTTCCCTATGGCCAAAAGACGACTTTTTTTTCTCGCTCTTACGCCATTGATCGGCTGCCTATCTCAACCAACTATACCCGTGCACCGACCGAAAGGCCACCCGCATAGCAAATGACTCAGAGACCTCCGCCAATGCGAATGAGAAAAATGTTCCAAGCCACACCCTACCCAACGCGGCGGTGAGCGGCGGCCTCTGGGTGAGAGCGGTTTTTGCTCTTGCCCAGAGGCCGCCCGTCTCCAGTGCCTGGTTGTCCCGCAGCGTAGCGGAGGGACGACCACTGGAGATGTGGTTTCCGCTCACCGCCGCGTTGTCCCTCCGTCCGCGAAGCGGAGGGACAACGTAGAGGTCACCGGCGCTGCGCGGCTTTATCGCGCAGCGTCCGGTGGACCGCCGGGTTGGGCCTTGAGGCGCAAGGGATTCTTTTCACGTCCTTGGCCACAACTCCAACGCTCGCTTGAGCAGGACATTTGCGCGATCTGAAATCGTCTCTTCGTTCCATGCGTCGAGGCTGTGCAATTGCTGGTTGATCGGCAGCAGAGAATGTCGCAGCAACTCGGCTTTCTTTTCCGGCCAAGCGCTATTGGAGGCCGCCGAATTTAGCGCTTGCGTAATGATCGTGAGATTCCCGAATGTTTGAAGTGCCGCGTTCCTCTTACGGGTGGCAATAGATCTCTCAGCCTCTGGCTCTGCGGCCAAAAGTTGAACTCTCGCCAAGCCCTTGCTTCCATCATGCAACGGCCAATGCTCAATCCAGTTTTGCGGCAGGATGTGCTCGACGGTCAGCGCCCCATCAATTGACACGAGTTCGTTCTTGTTCCCGAGGAATGTTGCGTTCAACCGCTTGAGGATATGAACGACCTTTGGATTATAAGTGAGTGTTTGATATACGTGCTTCGAACGCCACGCTTCGCCAAATGCAGCATCTGTTGGCCATTCTGCGGATTCGCCTGTCTGTCTAGACAAATGTTTTACAACATTGGCGTGAGTTAGCCCGTCGCGTCGGAGATTCCGCGTTAACGACAGAAATGTGCGGTTGTAGTTCTTCGTGGTAAAGCCGCATACCGCGCGACGAAGAATGTAAGACTCCAATGTCGACGAGATATTCTTCCACTCTTCCTCGTCAATCGCAGCATCCAGCATTGCCAGAAGAAGCGGATAGCAGGTGCGGACATCAAACGTGTCAAGAAAAACCGCCAGAGAACAGATCGGATCTCCTGCCTTGGGCTCAATTATTCTGCGGAAGTCGTCGCCCTGCCTCGATAGAGTCGCCAGTTCATCGGTAACGGTGGCAAAAGGTTGTTGGCGCTCAATCCAGAACTTGTACTCGACGAATAGATGCTTAATTGGGATGTCGGCACCCTGCCGGCTCGAAAGGAAATGCTGCATGAACAGGTCGCTCCGAGGACGGAGAAGCCGTCCTTGCTTCACTTCGACGCGCCAGAATGGGTCATCAAATCGGCGCCAGTAATCGTTGTACAGCTTTTCCTGCGGTTCCCCTTTTCGGGCGGCACGTAAAAAGATGAAATTACGAAGCAGGTCGGCCGGAAGCAGAGGTTCACCGCGAGCGTTTAGGGTCTCGAAAATGACTTGTGCATCGTCGTCGTGGTCTAGGTCGATAGCGACGACCTGCAAGGCATTCTTGAGCGCTTGAAAGCATTCCTCCAGTCGTTCCCCTACTGGGACTTCAGCAGCCAGGGGCTCGTCTGATCCGCTACCGTTGAAGAAATCCGCTATCCGTTCATAGAAGAAGAGGTATGCCTCTACCATCCGAGGCCGTGGTTCTGACCTTCGAGCATACTTTCTGAACACAAGCGGATGCTTTTTCTCAAGCTCAATTCGAGAGCCGGATGAAATCACGTCCATGAACTGGCCGCGATCAAGCTGCGTGGGCCAGACTTTGAATTTGTCGATAGCCGGATCGGCCATCATGCCCTTGTTAAGCGTGAAAGCGTCGCACTCCTTGGCGAGTTCCTCGCATTTCTGCGCTTGGCAGAAATCACGAAACGATGCGATGAAAATCTGTAACGTTGTGAGGCGCTGCTGTCCATCAATCACTTGGCGTCTCTCGACGTGCGTCGTCGGCGTTTGTTTTTGGTCCAAGACCATTGCGCCAAGAAAATGGACCGGGGCATCCTTGCGGCCTTCCAGGTATTCGGCAAACTTTCTGGAGATGTCTTCCCAGAGAGGTTCCCATTGCTGATCCTTGCTCCACACGTATTGCCGCTGGAACAGAGGGACCTCCAATCGCATTTTCTTCTCGAATATTGCGAGTAGTGGCACAGCATCAGCCTTCATTCATAACTCCCATTTGAATGGCGCAACAATTCGTGGATGGACAGGCCTAACGCGGCGGTGAGCGGCGGCCTCTGGGTGAGAGCGGTTTTTGCTCTTGCCCAGAGGCCGCCCGTCTCCAGTGCCTGGTTGTCCCGCAGCGTAGCGGAGGGACGACCACTGGAGATGTGGTTTCCGCTCACCGCCGCGTTGTCCCTCCGTCCGCGAAGCGGAGGGACAACGACCCAGTTCAGCGGCGAGTGTAGCGAGTCCGCTGGAACGCCTGGTTGGGCGGCGTGGCAACCCGTTTTCCCTATTGCCGAAAGACTGGTCTTTTCTCGCTTGCGCCATTGATTGGCAGCTTAATCTGAACCGGTTATACCCGTGAACAGATCAAAAGGCTATTCAACCGCCAATAAGACAATAAGCCAAGCCTGACCCCGTTACTATTGTTTTTGCGGATAGCTGCAGCTCGTCTCTCAAATTCTTCCGCTACTTTCTCCCTTCCGATTTTTCCATTTCTCAAGGCTCGTGGCCAGAGCGGGATGGTCGGGGCCAAGCACCTTCTCCGAAATAGCCCGCGAGCGTTTGTAAAACGACTCGGCCTTGGCATACTCGCCCTGGGTGTTGTAGAGCCAGGCCAGATTGTGGAGGCTCACGGCCAGGGAGGGATGGTCGGGTCCGAGCACCTTCTCCCGGATCGCCAGCGAGCGTTTGTAAAACGACTCGGCCTTGGCGTAGTCGCCCTGGGCGTCGTAGATCCCGGCCATGTTTTCGAAGCTCTCGGCCACATCGCGATGGTCAGGGCCGAGCACCTTCTCCCGGATCGCCAGCGAGCGTTTGTAAAACGACTCGGCCTTGGCGTAGTCGCCCTGGGCGTCGTAGATCCCGGCCATGTTTTCGAAGCTCTCGGCCACATCGCGATGGTCAGGGCCGAGCACCTTCTCCCGGATCGCCAGCGAGCGTTTGTAAAACGACTCGGCCTTGGTATACTCGCCCTGGTCCTTGTAGAGCCCGGCCAGGTTTTCGAAGCTCCTGGCCACATCGCGATGGTCAGGGCCAAGCGCATTCTCCCGGATCGCCAGCGAGCGTTTGTAAAACGACTCGGCCTTGGTATACTCGCCCTGGTCCTTGTAGAGCCCGGCCAGGTTTTCGAAGCTCCTGGCCACATCGCGATGGTCAGGGCCAAGCGCATTCTCCCGGATCGCAAGCGAACGTTTGTAAAACGACTCGGCCTTGGCATACTCGCCCTGGGTGCCGTAGAGCACGGCCAGATTGTTGAGGCTCGTGGCCACATCGGGATGGTCTGGGCCAAGCACCTTCTCCCCGATCGCCAGCGCGCGCTTGTAGAGCGACTCGGCCTGCGCGTACTGGCCTTTGTTTCTGTACAGCCCCGCAAAGTTGTGCAGGATTATGCCCACCTCGAGATGTTCGGGGCCAAACACCTTCTCCATAATTGCCAGCGCGCGCTTGTAGAGCAGCTCGGCCTGCGCGTACTGGTCTTGGGCGTTGTAGAGCCCCGCAAAGCTGTGCAGGGTCTTGGCCACCTCGGGATGGTTGGGGCCAAGCACCTTCTCCCTGATTGCCAGCGCGCGCTTGTAGAGCGACTCGGCCTGCGCGTACTGGTCTTGGGCTTTGTACAGCCCCGCAAAGTTGTGCAGGATTATGCCCACCACATCGGGATAATTCGGGCCGAGGGCCTTCTCCATAATTGCCAGCGCGCGCTTGTAGAGTGGCTCGGCCTGTGTGTACTGGCCTTGGGCTTCATACAGTTTCGCAAGGTTGTGCAGGAGCTTACCTACATTGGGATGATTTGGGCCGAGGACAATCTCCAGAGTTCTTATCAATAGGTGTGTAAAAAGTTTTTTCATCAGGTGGCTTTTCTTTCAAGTTGAAAGTTTGTTATCTCCTCTCCATCTCGATACCGTTTCCCTGTAGCGTCCAAACTCAACATAAACCTCTCCCAAATTTCGGTGCGTATCAGCATCATCGGGATTGAGTTGAATGGCTCGCTTGCAGGCTTCTACTCTTGGATTGTTATTCGGATTTTCCATAAACATCCCCTGTACATAATTTAATGATCTGATCGAAGATGATCTTTCATCCAGCGTCTTCGTGCATGTACCAAGAGTGTTTGCAATCCGTGCAATAATCGTTTTTGGGATTATTATGCCGGTAGCCTCTGCAGCTGCAGGCCTTGCAGTGTCCCGATCCAGCCATTGGCGTGTCCTCAGTCGCGAGCAAGGCTGCGCCGACGGGGTAATCACTTTCGGCATTAATTCTTCGAGTTTCAGTTTGACTAAGCGTGATCTTCATCTCAAGTCTCCTTCCGATTGCTTGAACGGGTTTCCGCTCACCCCTCAAGGGGTGAGCCGCCACGAAACGGTACGGACTAAAATCAACCACGCTATTATGCGGTCGGCTCCGGTGAATGGTTGGGCCCGCATGTGATATTGCAAGACCTGATATCATTAACAGTTGATAGTCGGTAAGCAGGGAGGATCCCTCCCCTGTTAGTCCAACGCGGCCCGTTCAGCGGCGCGCTCCTTGCGCGTCCACTGCAACGATTTGTTCGGCACGCATTCTCGCTAAAGTGGACTATAGACTTGATTCAAAGGAGGCATCTCACCATCTTCAAGAATCGCTTGATTCATCCAACCCCTTTCGATGGGGCCGACTTCAGTATCAGTTCGCAAAATGTAGTAGAACCAGAACGGTACGCCGAGATCACACCCCTTTCGCTTCGCCGGCGAGTCTAAGTGCGATCCCATACGACTTCGGATACTTGCTGTCGCCAGTCCAACGTAGAGAACATCGCCGTTATAGGTCGCAAGAGCGTAACAGCCAGCCTGATCGGGCACTGTTACATGATGCGACCAGGCAAACTGGGTCTGGTTATCAGGAGCGGGAGATAGCCGTTCGACTCTCATAGAGTTCTCACAACGCGACACCGCCTGCATTGTCTTGGACGTTTATTGCGTGGCTGAGCTCACTTGCCAGCTTGCCAATCGCACCACTATTCAGCCCCGAAGCGCCGCCGCCACGATGCCACCACTCGGGACGGGACATGCCGATATGTTCGGGGGAAAGGTTGTCAAAACCCCGTTTCAAGAGAACCTTGACGGTATCCTTCTTGAAATCATTCTTGGTAGCAAGATGTGTGAAAACCGTTGCCGATACAGTGTGAAAGAGTTCGACTCCGTTCGTTTTGTAGATGACTGAGGGAGTAGGGGGCTCGTCATTAATGAGCAACTCAATGATCGCCTTCCAGTAGTTCGACAAGATCATTGGCCGGTTAGCATCCCACACGTGGTTCGAGAGCGGATTGTTGGCCGAGAAAATGTACTTCTTTATAGAGTTGATGAAGCTCTTTTGGTTGATCGTGGCATCCGCGGTCTCGTCATTTGCCATGCGTATCTTACCGAGCCACGGGGAGCCGGCATCCGTATTCAAGAAATTTGCAACCGACAGCGCGCGGGCATCGTCGCCCTTCTCTACCTGCTTGCGAATCCAGCGTGGTATGGTCGGCATCTTCTCAAGGCCAACCATTTTGGTTAAGCGTGCGACGATCTGCTGCTCAATGGACTTATCGACCGATCGTTGCGTCGTGTTGACGATTAGGAAATGGCACATCTGGCTGATGTCATCTAGGTTGACGGCGATGTTTACCGGGATCTCAAACTGCAACAGTTCAGGATTCTTATCAGCCGCCAAGACCAAACCGGCTATTCGGTGTTGTCCATCAACGACATTGAACGGCCCAACCTGGCTTACCTCAAACGTGATCGTGTTTGTGGACGAATCGAACGGGATGTCTTTGGTTGTGGCTAAGAAAATCGAGGTCGGTAGAAACGCGTCCTTTTCGGTCTGGCCGTCAATGAGATACTCTGCAAGCCGCTTCGCTCGTCCCTCGTTCAGAAGACGTTGGTAGCCCACTCCTGTATCGGCCGGATCGAGCTTGCTAATGGTGTAGAAGTTCGAACGTTTCAGGTCGCTCACCTGGAGGGACGTAGCGTACAACTTCAGCGAACCTTGGCGAACCAGTGCCGCAGGACGGGTTATCATTTCCACTAGAACCTCCACTTGAAATGGTCATTAAAGCGTCCGACCGTTGGTGCCCGACACTTGTCCACCAGGTCAGGCTAGGGTGCCGAACCAGTTATTAGCTATAACAGACGGGACAGTAACATAGCATTATTTTTTTGTCAACTTTTTAAATAACTTGACGTATCTGATTGTATTTTATACACTATAAAAATGACTAATATGCAATTTATCGCGTATTTATAAAAATATGACTAATATTCACTTTTGAATGTTCGTTTATGACGACGGATTCCCCTATTCGCATTATCTCGGCGCGGAAAGCGGACAGGCGTGAGGTTAAGAATTCTCGGCGGTGAAGGATGAGAACCTACGCAGCCGGTTGACCCCAGGTCGCACCGGGTAGCGGGTCATTAACACATTAAGGACTACAGTCCGACAGGGCCGGGCAGCGCGTGCGCCTCAATCGGCCCTAATGCCGTGACGGAAATCATCTTCGAATTAAAAAGGGTATTGGCCACTTCGTGAATTTGCTTCAATGTCACACGGTTGATCCCCGAAACCACTTCCTCCATCTTAAACGAACGGCCAAAGGCAAACTCATCTTTTGCAAGACGACTCATCCGACTGCCACTGCTTTCCATTCCCAATAAGATGCTCCCTTTGATATGCTCCTTTGCCTTTTTTAACTCTTCGGATGTGATCCCTCTGTCCTTCATCTTCTTAATTTCTTTGTAAATAAGATCCATGACCTTTGGCGCGTTCTTAGGCCCCGTACCCGCATAAATTGTGAAAATACCACCGTCATGATAAAAGGAAGGCGCGGAGTAAATGGAGTAAGCCAAACCGCGACGCTCTCGTACCTCTTGAAAAAGATGCGAACTGATGCCACCACCCATAATCACATTCAGCAAATGGAGCGCCTCACGCTGCGGATGCACAATGGATAATCCAGGGGTACTGACACAAAGATGCACCTGTTCTAACTTTCTTTTTTTCACTTGAAACTGAGGAGTGATTTCCGGCGGAATCCTCGGAATCAAACGTGTGTTATCTTGACGATAGTCCTCAAACTCCTTTTGCAGCAGGGAGAGCAGCGCGTCAAATTTAAATTTTCCAGCAACGGCTATCACAATTTGAGACGGACTATACGTCCTTTCCAAAAAATTGATGATTTTTTTTCGATTGATTAAAGACAATGTTTCTGTCGTGCCCAGAATCGTTCTTCCCAAGGGATTGCCCTTTAACATGTCTTCGATATGAAGCGTATGCGCGAGATCTTCGGGGTCATCCTCGACCATCTTGATCTCCTCCATGACCACTTGCTTTTCCTTTTCCAGTTCGCGAGATTCAAATTTCGAATGATGAAAATTATCGGAAAGCAGTTCCACGGCCTTGGGCAGATGATCTTCTAAGACCTTCGCGTAAAAAGTCGTGTTCTCACGAGAGGTAAATGCATTTAACTCGCCGCCAATCGCATCTATTTCTTGAGCAATTTGTCCAGCCGAACGACGCTTCGTTCCCTTAAAAAACATGTGCTCCAGAAAATGGGACATCCCATGTTCGTGGGCCTCTTCATCGCGCGATCCAATATTGATCCAAAGGCCAATTGAAACCGATTTGACGGATGGCATTGGCTCCGCAATAATTCGAATTCCATTTTCCAACACGACTTTACGAATCATTTTTTTCTCCATCTTAGGAACCACATCTAACCCTTTGGGTTTGTAGGGGCGCCCCTTGTGGTCGCCCAAGTCCAAGAAGGGTACACCCACATAGGGGTGCCCCTACAGGTTTTTCAGGCGCCACAACGTGGCGACTCAATTTTGCTGGAGGCCGTCGCCTCCATTACTGCGCGTTAGTTGGGGCCGCTGGCTTAGGAAGCAACTCTTTTCGGGAAAGACGAATTTTCCCTTGTTTGTCAATTTCTAAAACCTTGACCGTCACTTCATCTCCCTCTTTGACGATATCGGTGACCTTATCAACACGTTCATGTGCCAATTGCGAGATATGAACCAATCCATCCACGCCGCGCTTTAACTCGACAAACGCGCCAAAGTCCATAATCCGCACCACTTTTCCAGTATAGGTGCGACCCACTTCGACATCCTCACCCAGGCCATTGATCATATCAATGGCTTCCTTGACGGCAGCGGAATTTACGGAAGAAACACGAATGCTTCCATCATCGGAGATGTCAATCTTTACACCTGTTTTTTCAATAATGCCCTTCACATTTTTCCCGCCCGGCCCAATCACCTTACCCACTTTTTCCGGTCGTACTTTCACCGTCTCTGTTCTCGGGGCATAAGCCGAAATCTCTGTCCGAGGTGCTTCAATCGCCTTCTTCATCTCGGCTAAGATGCGAAACCGTTCCTCTTTTGCCTGCGCCAATGCCAGCTTCAAGAGATCAAGACCCATCCCTTTGATCTTAATATCAAGCTGAATCGCGGTAATCCCGACTTCCGTTCCGGCGACCTTAAAATCCATATCCCCCAGATTATCTTCCGATCCAGAAATGTCGGATAGAATCTCAAAGGCATCGCCCTCTTTGACCAATCCCATTGCGACACCCGCCACGGGACGAATGAGTGGAACCCCCGCATCCATTAATGCCAACGTTCCGCCACAAACCGTCGCCATCGAGGATGACCCGTTGGACTCTAAAATCTCCGAGACCAATCGCAGCGTATACGAAAATTGCTCATTGGTCGGGAGCATCGGTTTGATTGCCCGTTCGGCTAAAGCGCCATGCCCAATCTCGCGACGACCCGGAGATCGAAGCGACCGAGCCTCACCCACCGAGAACGGTGGAAAGTTATAATGAAGCATAAAGTTCTTCCGGATTTCCCCGTCTAACGTTTCGACCCGTTGCTCGTCATCCTTTGTTCCGAGCGTGACCACCGACAAACTCTGCGTTTCCCCGCGCGTAAAAATGGCTGATCCGTGGACACGCGGCAGAACACCCACTTCACAGGTAATCTGTCGAATATCCCGAATGCCACGACCATCGGATCGGATTTTTTGATCCAAAATCTTTTTGCGAACTTGCTCTTTTTCGACCGTTCTAAAAATGGAGGTGACCTCTCCTGCCCTATCTAGTGACGGATCAGCCTCTTTAACCTTTGCAATTTGTTCTGATAGAGCAAGGTCAAATGCGGCTTGTCTTTCCGCCTTGCCGGAGACCAACAGTGCCTTTTGAACCAACGTTTCCATTTCCGGTTTGATCTGTGAAACGAGTGCTTCATCTCGCTTCGAAGCCGATCCCTGGCGTTTGGCTTTGCCCAATTCGGATTGAATCTGCTTTTGAATGGCAATCACGCCTAAGAGGGCTTTTTGCCCGAAGCCCAACGCTTCTCCAATCACTTCTTCAGAAAGCTCCTTGGATTCGCATTCCAACATCGTGACGAAAGATTCCGTACCTGCAACCAAAATATTCAGATCGCTTGTTTTCATCTCGACGACGGAAGGGTTAATGACCAACTGTCCACCAACGCGTCCGACCCGTACCGCACCCACGGGACCTTCAAACGGAATGTTTGATAGGGTTAATGCTGCTGATGCGCCAATTACGCCGAGGATTTCAGACACCCCGCTTTGGTCGGAGGAAAGGACTGAAGCCGTGATCTGTGTTTCAAAGAACCAGTTTTTTGGAAAAAGCGGACGGATTGTTCGATCAATAATTCGACAAGATAAAACCTCTTTCTCGGATGGCCGACCTTCGCGTTTGAAGAAGCCCCCCGGAATTTTTCCAGCGGAGTACGATTTTTCTTGATAATCAACGGTCAGCGGAAGTTGGTCGGGCCACATTCCCAACTTTTCCGATGCAACGGCGGTGACCAGCACGACAGTCTCTCCGCATTCGACCCAAACGGCACCGTTGGCTTGGCGGCCAACGCGGCCTGTTTCTAAAATAATTTTCTTCCCAGCAATTTCTGTTTCAAAACGATGTGTCATTTGTTCTATTTCCTTTCACTTTATCTTGTTATATTTAAGACGGCGCACAGAACTACAATTAAAAAAGAACAGAAAACAAATTCAATTCTTTCATGATTGTATTCCTGACGCCGTTTCCATTTACGTAAGGGCGGGTTTGAAACCCGTCCCTACCGATCCTCCCCTCGCAGTGCACCCTTGAGGGGGAGGGATTCGTAGGGGGCGACCCTTGTGGCCGCCCACCACACAAGGGTGCCCAAGCCAAAAAGCAGGGCACCCACGAGGGGCACCCCCCGACTCATAATCCCGCTGGAGGCCGGGGCCTCCTATTTGCGAAGACCTAATCGTTTTACAACGGTTTGGTATCGAGTAACATCCGATGTTTTTAGATAGTCTAATAGTTTTCTGCGGCGGTTGACCATTCGTAGCAGGCCGACCCGGGAATGATGATCCTTTTTATGAATCTGAAAATGATCCGAAAGTGTGGTGATCCGATTCGTCAGGAGTGCAACCTGCACTTCTGGTGATCCGGTATCGGTCTCATGTGTGGAAAACTTCTTGATTAAATCTTGTTTTTCTTTCAACATAAACTCTCCTTATTTACCAAGGGGCACCCCCCTTACGGCCCCCATTGTAGTCTTCCTTGCGTTGTCAAAACAATAGGGGAGGCCATTTCCCCTAAACAGTTTGCAGATCGCGTGTTGGGATAACGTATTTTTCCCACTCTCCTTTGGCATAAAGCTCGATGAACAGAGCGAGCGGAATGGCTGATGCAATTGAGAAAAAACCAGAACGCGTTCGTCGAATGGTATAGGCATGACCAAAGACTGACAGTTTATTTCCAATATCGGTACAAAGGGTTCGGACATAAGTGCCCTTTGAACACGCAACCGATAAAAACAGATCGTTTCCTTCTACCTTATTCAGACGAATTTCCTTAATTGTAATTTCGCGGGGAGCGCGTTCGATGTCCAACCCTTTTCTTGCCAATTTGTAAAGCGGAACGCCGCCAATTTTTTTTGCCGAATAGATCGGTGGAATTTGAGAGATGATTCCAACAAAAGAGGCCAACGTTTCTTCCAGTGTTTGTATCGAGAAAGTCGGAGGAATACAAGATCGCAACACCTTTCCGGTTGCATCTTGGGTGTCGGTTTCTTCGCCTAACCGCAATGTCACGTCGTATTCTTTCTCCCCATTCATAATCTGATTACTCATTTTGGTGGCTGCGCCAAAACAGATCGGCAAAACGCCGGTTGCCATGGGATCGAGCGTGCCGGTATGTCCCACCCGTTTGATTTTTAGCACAGAGCGCAGCTTTGCCACAACATCGTGTGATGTCCATTCGGCTGGCTTATCTATATTGATGATTCCTTCTGTCAGCATATTATTTCGTGTTGTCGGGCACAAACCCATCCCCACCTAGCCTCCCCTTGAAGGGAAGGAATCCGGTTTTCAGGCGCCACAACGTGGCGACTCAATCCGCCCGGGGGTGCTACCCCCCTCGCCCCCATCATCTTTATTCTCTTTTCTAATGTCTTCTAATAACGTCAAAAGGCGCGAAGTCGGTTCGATAGAGTGATCCACGACAAATTGAAGATCGGGAACGCGCTTTAGAGGCAATCGCCTTGCCAATTCCGAACGAATAAATCCAGACGCCTTCTTCAGTCCAAAAATGGTCTCTTTTTCGGGTTGGGAAGGGGGCAGGCTAATAAAGACTTTCGCATGAGCCAGATCAGGAGAGACATCCACTGATAAAACCGTAACCCACGAAACGCGCGGGTCATTCACCTTTCTAGAAATAATATCGGCCACTTCCATCTTGATTTGATCGCCGACGCGATCCGTTCGTTTGTATCCGTCCATCGTAGATGGCATATGGGCATTACCCCTTCAGGCGCCACAGCATCACAGGGCTTGCGTCGCCCCTCCATTGGCAAAGCCAATGGAGCCTCCCCCTCAACGCTGGCATTTGCTCGCTGGTTAAAGATTACGTCGTCCCCATTTCAGGCGCCACAACGTGGCGACTCAATCCCGCTGGAGGCCGCGCCTCCTAGAGTTTTGCGGCGACGGCTTCCTCGGTATAGACTTCAATGACATCGCCTGTCTTCAGGTCGTTGAAATTCTCAATGCCGATACCGCATTCAAAACCGGTTTGGACTTCTTTTGCATCATCTTTGAATCGGCGAAGAGAAGAAATCTTTCCTTCATAGACCACGACACTGTCTCGAAGAACACGCGCTTTCGTTCCGCTCCTTAATATCGTCCCACTCGTCACGTAAGCACCGGAGATCACACCGGCCTTTGGCAATTGGAACGTCTTTCGGACATCGGCCCGGCCTAGAATTTTCTCTTTGAACGTGGGATCCAGCAACCCTTCCATCGCCGCCCTCACGTCAGCAATCGCATCGTAGATGACACTATACATACGGACATCCACTTGTTCTTGATCGGCCAACGCGGACGACATTGCATCGGGACGAACATTAAATCCGATCACGATTGCCTCGGAGGCGGAGGCCAGCAAGATATCCGATTCGGTAATCCGACCCACTCCTTTATGAATGACCCGAACCTTCACCGCCGCAGTGGAAAGCTTCTCGATCGATTCAGACAGGGCACCGGCGGAGCCTTGCACATCGGCCTTAATGACGAGCCGCAGATCTTTGACCATTCCCTCCTTCACTTTGTTATAAAAATCGGTGAGTGTCACGCGAGGGGCATGCGCCAGTTCGACCAATCGTTGACGGTGCATTCGGTCTTGCGCAACATCCTTTGCGACCCGTTCATCCACTGTGACCAAAAAAGTATCACCTGCTGCGGGGACACCGGCAAAGCCGATCACTTCAACAGGTGTTGCCAGTGCTGCTTCTTTGACTTTTTGTCCCATATCGTCAATCAATGCGCGTACGCGTCCTGACTGCGTGCCCGCAACAAAGGCGTCGCCGACTTTCAATGTGCCCTCCTGAACCAAAACGGTTGCGACGGGCCCTCGTCCCCGATCGAGCTTTGCTTCAATGATGACACCTGACATCGGCTTTTCTGGATTGCCTTTTAGCTCCAATACCTCGGCTTGCAGTAAAATCATTTCGAGCAAATGAGGAATCCCGATTTTTTTCTTGGCCGATATTTCCGCAAAAATCGTTTTGCCGCCCCACGCCTCTGGGACAAGATCGTATTCGGCCAGAGAGGTTTTAACGCGATCTGGATTGGCCTCCGGCTTGTCAATTTTGTTGATGGCGACAATAATCGGGACATTTGCTGCCCGCGCGTGATTGATCGCTTCCACCGTTTGGGGCATCACCCCATCGTCTGCCGAAACGACGAGGATGACAATGTCGGTGACCTTTGCTCCGCGTGCGCGCATCGCAGTAAAGGCTTCATGGCCCGGGGTATCAATAAAGGTAACGGCCGTGTCGTGCACGGTAACGGTATAGGCCCCGATATGCTGGGTGATTCCGCCGGCCTCCCCCTCAACCACTTTGGTCTGACGAATCGCATCCAAAAGAGAGGTCTTTCCGTGATCCACATGTCCCATAATCGTGACGACTGGAGGACGTTTAATGAAACGTGATGGATCATCAATATCCGCCGGCGCGGCTGGCCTTAAAATCTCCTCCTCGGTCTTGTCGGAGGTGATCTCCGCAGGCACACCAAACTCCTCGGCCAGGAAAAACGCCTCTTCCATGCCAATGGGCTGGTTGATCGTCAGGATCTTTCCCAATTGCATCAGTTTGGAAATAATCACTGGCACCCGCTGTCCAACCAACTCGGAGAATTCTTTCAGGGTTAGGCCGTCATAGAGTTTGATTAACTTGCGTCGTGGTTTGCTGGTTTCCGGTGCTTCAATTGCCCTTTGGCCACCGCCGCGATGGTCGTTTCTTTTATGAGACGGCCTAAACTCTTGCCATTTTCGTGTATCTGAAGCTAAGACATCCCCTGAGAGCACTTTTGGATTCCACGGGGCAAATGGGGTTCGTTTCGTCTTCTCTTTCGCCTTTAAGGGCGTTGCTTTTTTAAACTCTGTGAGCGGTTTCTTGATTTCCGGCGCGACTATTTTTTCCGTTGAACCTTTTTGCACGGACGCGGAAGGCGTGATTACGGGTGCCACTTGCTCTTTTATAGGAGGAAGCACAGTCGGTGGCGTAACCAGGATAGGTATCGCTTGTTGCTCTTGAACCAATGGCGCAACAGGCACCACGACAACAGGAGGCGGTATAGGAATAATTTCGGGAACAACGACAACCGGCACAGGATCTGGCTGCTTCTTTTTGACCAGGATAAACGTTTTTTTCTCTACCAGAGGAGGCGGTTCAGGTTCCACCTTGGGCTTTGTTGCTTTAACCAACTTGGGTGTAATTGTCCCGGCGGAAACGCTCTTTTTGGCAGGCTCTGGTTTTGCGATGGTTGGTGCTTTTTTCTTCAGATGATCCTCTAATGCGGCGGCCTCTGCGTCGGTCAACGCAGAAAGATGATGGGGCGCGGTGATTCCCAGTTGCTGAATAATCGGCAACAACGCTTTCGCTGTAACCCCTAATTGTTTCGCAAGATCATGAACCTTCATACGGAGGTGTCGAATTTAAGATTTTTTACTTTATTGCTTCCACGACTTCCGATATGGGGGAAGCGTCAGTTGCAGTTTCTATCCCTGTAGCGTCGGAAATTGGTTTGGATACGGCTTCCAGATGGGTCGTTTCTTCAAGGATTTTTTGCTCGTGAGAGATGGCATCGGATATCGTCTGTGCCTGTTCTTTCGCGCGTTCTTTTTCATACTCGGTTTGGTTGATGATATCTATTTTCCAACCGGTCAACCGGGAGGCCAGTCGAACATTTTGGCCTCTTTTTCCAATGGCCAAAGAAAGCTGTGTTTCAGAGACGACCACCATC
Source organism: Nitrospirota bacterium (assembly GCA_038059935.1). Taxonomy (GTDB): domain Bacteria; phylum Nitrospirota; class Nitrospiria; order SBBL01; family SBBA01; genus JACPZM01. Next base: position 20,712 of record JBBTIN010000038.1, on the reverse strand, counting down.
GCTGACTTTTCCGCTTCGTTGACACCCACCCGCTCGATAACGGCGGGGCTCAACGCCTCACCAATAAAACTTCTAGGGTCTTCCGTCCATGTGATGATATCTACTTTTTCTCCGCGCAGTTCACGAACGACTGCCTGAACGCGCGAGCCACGGACACCAACGCAAGCACCCACCGGATCCACTTTAGGATCTTTTGAGAAGACGCAAATTTTCGTTCGATCTCCGGCCTCTCGCACTGCGTTCTTAATCGTGACCAGCCCTTCGGAAACTTCCGGAACCTCCATCTCAAAGAGTTTGGAGACAAATTTAGGATGTGCCCGCGAGAGAATAATTTGAGGGCCTTGCGCCGCTGGCTTGACATCAAGTAGATAGGCGCGAATGCGGTCGCCCCGCCGATAATCTTCCCCCGGCACTTGTTCGGAGATCGGCAGAAGTGCCTCGGCCTTTCCAATGTCCACGATATAATTACGGCGTTCCTGTCCCATAATCAATCCACTCATTACATCCCCGATGCGGGCGAAATATTCTTTATGCACGGCTTCCCATTCCGCTTCGCGTACTTTTTGAAAAATCACCTGCCGTGCGGTTTGCGCCGAGATTCTTCCTAAATCTTCCATCTCGAGTAAAGCACCGAGTTCATCTCCAATTTCTGCCGTTTCATCCATTTTTTTTGCGTCGGAAAGCGACATTTCGGAGCCCGGATTCGTAACGACTTCAACAATTTTTTTAAGAAGCACAGCCTCGATTTCTCCGGTTTGTGGATCGAGTGTGACTTTAATATTATCGGCGCCGTCGTATTTTTTTCGTGCGGCGGAAAGCAGTGCGGATTCCACTGCGGAGATAATTCTTTCGGCCTTGATTCCCTTTTCCCGTTCCATCTGTGCGATGACTGCGATTAAATCACGATTCATAAAATCCCCCTCTAAAAACAAAAAAGTGGGCTATGCCGTGCCCACTTCAGAAAATCCAAAATTCACTCTGCAACGCGGGAGTGTACCATAGCAAAGAATGTCGTTTCAATGACTCTGATTGCCCCGGGCCTGCGACATAAAAGTAGGTTTGTCGATTTTTCTCTTTTTTTGTGTTAAAACATGTAGTATTATATACTACATGTTTTATAAATAAAAGGAGGCTTGGCATGACAGAGATGGAAACCTTACAGAATCGACAGGGGGCGATCATGGGGGAGTTGGCTGGCTTGGGGCAGATGCGTCGAGGCAGCCTGGTGGAACAATATGTTGAAACAACCAAGATGGATGGATCGAAAGGGCAACGCGGGCCGTATGTCTTGTATTCGTACAAAGAGAAGGGGAAGACGATCTCTCGTCGGGTTACCCGACGAGAGGAGATTCCCATTTATCTGGAGCAGATTCAGACGTTTCAAAGATTTCATGAGTTGACCAGCGAACTCACTCGGGTTTCGGAAAGGATCAGCGATTTGGCTTTGTTGGAGTCGGGAGAGAAAGAAGAGACGACGGCGAGAGGGGTTGGTCTAAAAAAAAAGCCGAAATTGCGGTTGAATCGGACGCAGAAGTAAAGCGATTTCTGGGACGGATTGCGACGGAGAAAGGCGTGGATTTTGAGGCGTGGGAGACCGGTCTTCGCGCCGTTGTATTGGCGGCTGGCGCGCGGCTTTTGGAGGAAATGCTTTCTGGAATGGGCACCGGTCGACAGGCCGATGGGGTTTTGTGTTTGTGCGGGACTCGAATGCAAAGCGTTGGCATACGCCCCAAAAAGTTGATGACGATTTTGGGGGAGGTGAAGCTTTCCCGATCGTGGTTTGTTTGTCCGAAGTGTGGGGAGGGTCGTGCGGTGTTGGACGAGGCCTTGGATATTGCTGGGACGGGTTTTTCGCCTGGGCTGAGGCGTTTGATGGCGCGTGCAGGTAGTCGGGAGACCTTCAAGAACGGCGCAGAGGACTTAAAGGTGTACGCCGAGATTACCGTAACAGCCAAAGAGGTTGAACGCATTTCGGAGGGGACAGGAGAAGCGGTATTGGATTGGCAGAAGCGAGAGCAGGCCAATTTTCTTTCGGAAAAGGGAGCGGCCTCTCTTCTAAGCATGTCATTCCCGCAATTTTTAGGCGGGAATCTATGGTTTTATGATAAGAGATTCCTGCCAGAAACATGCAGGAATGACAGATCACTTTTCAAATTCACCCACTACCGATTGCAAAGTCTCATAGCGCAATAGAGATATCCAGCTTCAGAGCCTGTAATCTGTCCTGTTTTCAGGATTGTATAGATACGATTTTGCGTAAATCTGATACAGAACACCTCTTAAAAAACGCCCTACCCCAATAAAATTTATTTTTTTCTTTCTTTCCGTTGACAACTCTATCTCTTTAGTCTAAATTGAGACTTTATGGGTTAAATTGGGGAGAATTGGGGTTAAATGGGAGACATCGGACTCATAGGGCGGTACGACCATACGATTGACACAAACGGCCGTTTGTCCATTCCATCAAAGTTCAGGGATTATTTGACCCTCTATTCGGACGCGAAGGTGGTCATGACAACATCCCCTGTGGATTCGTGCGTTACCGTCTATCCTCTGCCTGAATGGGATCTGATTAAAAAACGGGTCGCACAACAAATTGAATCGGTTAGCGCATCTGGAAACGATTTTTTAAAAAGAAAAGATTTTTTACGAATTTTTTACTCCCGGGCCGTGGACTGCCCATTGGATAAACAAGGACGCATTTTGCTGCCGGCACATCTAAGAGAACAAGCGGTATTAGATAAAGAAACCGTTTTAATTGGATGCGTCAATTTAATTGAGATATGGGACGTCGTAAAATGGCAGGAAAAAGAAGCGGCCGTGTTGCAAGATTCCATTGAGTTGCAAAAGGCCATGGCGGGTTTAGGAATATAACGGACATGAACGATCACCAAGAAGCACCCGCCGAACACCACAACGATCAACCGGCCAGCCATCAACCGGTGCTCGTTGATGAGATTTTATCTGTGCTATTGCCCACCCTTTCATGCCGCAGCTTTGCTCAGGCGAAAGTCTATCTGGATTGCACCGTGGGATTGGGGGGGCACACAGAGGCCATCTTAAATGCCGCACCCCCCGAAACACGCGTTATTGCAATGGATCGAGATTCCGACGCCCTTCAATACGCAAAAAAAAGGCTTGAAAATTACAAGAATCGCGTGACCTTCCTCCACGGCTCTTTTAAGGAAATGATGAAGATCGCAGAAGATACAAATGTTTCTGAATGCGCCGGCATTTTGTTTGATTTGGGGGTCTCCTCGCTGCAGTTGGACTCCTCTGCACGTGGATTTTCTTTTCAGCAAGCAGGCCCATTGGATATGCGGATGGATCAACAACGCACCCTGACCGCAGCGCAACTCGTGAATACCCTCCGCGAAAAAGAATTGGCGGATATCATTTATCAATATGGAGAAGAGCGCGGCGCACGAAAGATTGCCGCATGGATCGTCCAGTTGCGGGAAAAAGAGGGAGAAATTACAAAGACCGATCAGTTGGCCAATCTGATTTGCCGCGCCGTACGGGGAAAATCAAAATGGACAAAAACGCATCCGGCCACAAAAACGTTTCAGGCGCTTCGCATCGTCGTGAACGATGAACTCGGCGAGATTGAAGCCGGGATGACAACCGCCGCTTCATTGTTGGCCGTCGGAGGTCGGCTCGCTGTGATCTCTTTTCATTCACTGGAAGATCGCATCGTCAAGCAAAGGTTTAAGGCGTTCGCGCTCCCTTCATCTACAGGCATAATGCCTGTGCTACCCCTGGGGATGCGGCGATTCGCCTCGCTTTATAAAAAGCCGGTGGTCCCGACCCCAGAAGAAATCTTACAAAATCCACGCGCGCGCTCCGCAAAGCTTCGCGTATTAGAAAGGGTTGCATGAGCCCAGAAGCAAAAGACGTTACGCTGATCGGCACGCTGGGATTGATCATTGTCACGCTCTCTTTTCTTTCGCTCTGGCAGCGCACACGGATGAACCAAATCGGTTATGAAATTCAGGCGATGCGAACCCAAAAAACAGAACTCATGAAGATTCATAAACAACTTTTAATCGAGGCAGAAAGCATCAGCGCGCTGGATCGGATTGAAGAGGTCGCCACACGTCAACTGGGAATGGTGCCCGCTTCATCAGAAACACGCATTTACGTACAAGGGCGGCACGGCCACCTGCGGGATTAAATACTTCTTGCAGGGCGCGGTGAACATGCAAATGCGATTATATAAAGGGGTATTGCTAAAAATAAGATGACGACGAAAAACGCAACCGCTTCCTCTCGATCCATCCAGTTTTGTTTCATCGCGGCTATTTTGACCGTTGGGTTCTTATTTGTGCTGATTCGCCTATCCGTCATTCAATGGCTAGAGCATGGGAAATGGAATCAATTGGCAAAAAAACAACATGAAAGAACGCTGCTGGATCATGTGGATCGCGGCGTCGTTTATGATCGGAATCGGAAGGTGCTGGCCATTAACGTAGATGTGCCTTCACTCTATGCCGTCTCGGATAAAATAAAACAGCCGAAAAAAACAGCAAGACAGCTGGCTCCTTTCTTGAACAGTTCTCCACGCGCCCTTGTTGCCAAATTAAATCGCGAGAAAGATTTTATCTGGCTCGCGCGAAAAATTGATCAGGATCGGCTCAATAAAATTAATCGCTTGGACCTGCCGGGGATTGGGGTGCTGATGGAAAGCAAACGGTTTTATCCCAAACGGGCACTGTTTGGTCATCTCGTCGGGTTTGTTGGAATGGATAACAACGGTCTGGAAGGAATAGAACACCGCTATGACGCCTTGCTCAAGGGAAAGAGCGGGGGAATCGTTGTGGTTCGCGATGCACACGGAAAGTCCATCTACCCAAAAGGATTTAATTATATTCCGCCTTCTCAAGGAGAGAGCCTTGTTTTGACCGTGGACGAAACGATTCAACACATCAGTACGCGTGAGATTCGCCGGGTGGTCGAGAAAACCTCGGCAAAGGGAGGCATTGCCATTGTGATGAATCCGACCAACGGGGAAATCTTGGCCATGTCCGTCTATCCTTTTTTTAATCCGAATACGGTCGGTTCCTATCAACCTGCGCAATGGAGAAACCGCGCGATCACCGATATCTATGAGCCAGGCTCGACATTCAAAATCATAACTGCCGCGGCCGCGCTGGAAGAAAAGGTCGTTTCGCCCCAAGAAATGATTAATTGCGAAAAGGGAACATTCGTCGTTTTCGACACCGTTATCCACGATCACGAACCGATGGGGATGGCTCCTTTTAACGAGGTGGTCGCCCGATCCAGCAATATCGGCATGATTAAGGTCGCAACGCGTTTGGGGAAAAAACGGCTGGATCATTATTCCCGCGCCTTCGGTTTTGGAACACGCCGCGGCATTGATTTAACCGGAGAATCCCCCGGACTTCTTCGAACCCCAGAATCATGGTCGGATCGCTCATTGGCCTCCATTGCGATTGGACAGGAAATCGGCGTCACCGCCTTGCAAATGATTTTAGCCACGGCCGTCATTGCGAACAACGGACTCCCGGTGACCCCACATGTGATGCTGGCCAAAACGGCGCGCGAAGAGGATACACCCAAACCCGCACAGCCCAAAACAAAAATGGCACAGATCGGTGGAGTCGGCGAAACAGAGATTGCGCTTGATGAACCATTGGATGGCCAGAAGCGAATCATCTCTGAAGAAACGGCAAAGGCGGTGACAAAGATTTTAGAGCAAGTGGTGACCGCAGGGACAGGGAAAAAGGCCGGCATCTTTGGGTTTCGGGTTGCCGGAAAAACAGGGACCGCGCAAAAAATTGATCCGAAAAGTGGTCTTTATTCGAAAAGCGGGTATGTCAGCTCGTTTGTCGGATTTGTTCCGGCGGATCGGCCAGCATTGGTTATTTTAGTAATGATTGACGAGCCGCTCGGAGAGGAAACCGGCGGAGAAATCGCCGCGCCCATTTTTTCGGAAATCGGAAGAGAGACACTTCGCTATCTGAAAGTCGCGCCGGATGTGTTTATCGGAAGCAAAGGAGCACCCCGTGTCTAACGTCGTGTCCCAGAAGTCCGTTGATATTGGTCATGCGAGCGAATTGGTTTTACAACGACCAACGGGAAGTTGTCCCATCCGTTCCCGCCCGTTGGCGGGTTGTCCCATCCGTTCCCGCCCGTTGGCGGGTTGTCCCTATCCGTTCCCGCCCGTTGGCGGGGGGAGTTTTGATTGAGACTTTCGGATGGACTTTCACTTTGTGTTGCGTGTGAGGTTATTGGCAGGACTGATTTGGAAATAGAGCAGATTGTGACCGACTCCAGAAAAGTAAAAAAAGGTGCCCTTTTTGTCGCGCTTCCCGGCACAAAACAAGACGGCCGCGCATTTATTGCAGAAGCCGTTAAACGCGGTGCTGCGGTCATCGTTGCCGAGAAAGAAGCGGGTAAAAATAAAACGGCGATCTTGGAAATGGGCGTGAGTCACCTGCCAATTGGAGAGGAAACCACCGTCTTCGTGCAAGACGCGCATGAAGCCCTTTTTCGTCTCTCTTCGCATTTGGCTAAAAAACCGGCAGAAAAATTACGCTTGGTGGGCATTACCGGCACCAACGGTAAAACAACAACCGCATTTTTAGTGCAATCGCTCTTAAGCACAAACGATAAAAGGGCCGGCTTGATTGGAACAATTCACACCGACTTTGGCGGAAACAAAAAACCGATAACGGCCTCTCAAACCACACCGGGCATTTTAGAGTTGCAGGAAATTTTTGCACAGATGGAACAACAAGGAACAACCCACGTCGCAATGGAAGTCTCTTCACACAGTCTGGATCAACGGCGCACGTTCGGACTGCGCTTTGAGACCGCGGTCTTTACCAACTTGACACAAGATCATCTCGACTATCATCAAACGATGGATCAATACTATGAGGCCAAGAAAAAACTGTTCTTCCAAACAGACGGACTCTCGGTGATCAATGTAGATGATCCGTGGGGCGTGCGATTAAAAGACGAAGCGCCCGGCAAAACACTCTGCTACGGCATTGATCGGCGCGACGACATCTATCCCACAACGCTCACCCTCAATCTCAAGGGGATCGCGATGGCGGTACAAACCCCCATTGGAGAAATAGAAATTCGGTCGGCTCTAATCGGGCAATATAACGTCTACAATATTTTGGGGGCGATTGGCGTCGGGATCGCAAGCGGCCTCTCTAAAGAATCCATTGCCGATCGGATCGCCGCGATGCAATCGGTTCCGGGACGATTTGAAAAGATTGATCTGGGGCAAGATTTTCTGGTCGTGGTGGATTACGCCCATACCGATGATGCCATATCGCGCCTCTTGCAATCGGTCTCCTCTTTAACGCTTGGACATGTGATTACGGTGGTCGGCTGCGGCGGGGATCGGGACAAAGGAAAACGTCCTAAGATGGCACAGGCCGCATCATTATACAGTCGGCTTTCTATCCTGACCTCGGACAATCCTCGCTCTGAGCCGCCGCTTTCTATCCTCAAGGAGATGGAGGCCGGATTGCTGGGGCAAAATCCCAAGCCGCGTTACGAAATGATTCCGGATCGCAAGATGGCCATTGCCCGCGCGATTTCGTTGGCGCAAACGGGGGACACCGTCGTGATTGCAGGGAAGGGACATGAAACCGATCAAATGATCGGAGAAACGAAAACACACTTTGACGATCGAGAAATCGCGAGAGACGCACTCTCAAAACGAGCGGAGCGTCCGCTGCGGATGGTGAAATCATAAATGTTAACTTTGTCATTGCTTAAAAAATGGGGAGCAGAAAATGGCGCGCGATTTTCTGGAACGACGCCAGATCAAGCCGTTTCAGGTTTCTCCATCAATACCCAAACCCTTCAGCCCGGGAATATTTTTGTTGCGCTCCCCGGCACAAAGCAAGACGGACATGTCTTTGTTCATGAAGCCTTTCAGAAGGGGGCGGTTGGCGCGATGGTCACTTCTTTGTGGTTTGAAAATCAACCACCGCTTTTTCGCGTAGACCCATCCCACTTTTTGATCATTGTCGAAAACACACTTGCCGCATTGCAATCGCTTGCAAAATGGCATCGCCAATCGTTTACCGGCGCGCTCATTGGGATCACAGGCAGCAACGGAAAGACCACGACCAAAGAAATGCTGGCACAAATTTTAGGGCAGCGCGGCCCCGTCTTGAAGACAGAAGGCAATTTTAATAATCAGATCGGATTGCCGCTTTCGCTACTCTCTCTTCAAAAAGAGGATCACGCGGCGATCTTGGAAATGGGCGTGAGCCATCCTGGGGATATGCGGCTTCTTTGTGACATCGCAAAACCAAATGTTGCGATCATTACCAATATTGGTGAGGCGCATTTGGCCTTTCTGAAAAATAAAGAAGGGGTCGCAAAAGAAAAATGCGTTCTTTTTGAATCGCTTCCAAAGGATGGGATCGCGATTATCAATCGAGACGACTCGTATCTGACGGCATGTAAACAAACGGCGGACACCACGTGGACTTACGCGATTGCCCAAAATGCGGATGTCACGGCGTCTGATATAAAACAGCGTGGCAATCAGATGGAATTTAGTCTCACGCTCAATCGAAACCAAGAAGGCGGGGGGGGGAAAATGCACATTACGCTTCCCTTAATCGGAATGCATCAGGTCTATAACGCGCTGGCCGCTGCCACTGCCGCCATCGCGCTGGGGTATCGGTTTGATGAGATTCGCATGGCACTTTCTGAAATGCATCCTGCGGCGCTTCGGGGAGAAATTCTTTCTTATGGCGGCGCCACGATTTTGTTGGATGCTTACAATGCCAACCCCACCTCAATGCAAATGAGCTTGCAAACGTTGGCTGCCTATACGCTGCCGCAAAACGGCGCGGTCAAACACAGAAAGGTCGCGCTCTTGGGCGACATGTTGGAATTGGGTCACACATCGCACACGGCACACAAAGAGACCGGGAAGATTGCCGCCCACTGTGGGATTGATCGCCTGATTGCCATCGGAAATTTTAGCGAGGACATGGCTGAAGGCGCGATTGCCGGGGGAATGGGAAAAGAATCGGTCGCCACTTTTAAGACGCTCTCGGCCATTGATCTGGCGCACGAAATTCAACAAGGGGACATCATTCTCATTAAGGGATCGCGCGGAATGCAAATGGAACGCCTATTAAAGGAGCCAACCCACTAATGCTGTATCATCTCTTATACCCACTGCACGAGACGTATTCCTTTCTGAATATTTTTCGCTACATTACGTTTCGAACGGTCTACGCCGTATTGACCGCGCTGTTACTCTCGTTATTATTGGGGCAATGGTTTACTAATCTTTTAGCCCAATATCAAATGGGGCAAGTGGTTCGAGACGATGGGCCGGCCTCTCACGCGGTGAAGGCGGGGACACCCACTATGGGAGGCGGCTTAATTTTAGGCGCGATCTTATCCGCAACGCTGCTTTGGGCTGATCTTGCGAATCCTTATATTTGGCTTGTTATTTTTGTCACGGGAAGCTTTGGAGCCATTGGGTTTTGGGACGATTACTTAAAATGTGTTCGCAAAGACCCCAAGGGACTTTCTGCCCGCGCCAAATTTTCACTTCAGATCGTGGCCGCAGCAATTGCTTCGTTTGGGGTGTATCATACCGGGGCCGCGTCCAGTCTTTTATCCATCCCCTTCCTAAAAAGTTTCACACCCGATTTAGGCCCTTTTTATATTCTGTTCGCTATTTTGGTGATCGTTGGCGCTTCCAACGCGGTCAATCTGACAGACGGTCTCGATGGATTGGCCATCGGCCCGGTCATTATCGCGGCATTGGCCTATTTGATTGTTGTTTATGTCACCGGACACAAATCGCTTTCCGAGTATTTACTGATTCCCTATATCAAAGGGGCGGGAGAACTTTCTATTTTTTGCGGGGCAATGATTGGCGCCTCAATCGGGTTTCTCTGGTTTAACGCGTATCCCGCATCGGTGTTTATGGGCGATATCGGCTCGCTTCCACTGGGCGCGGCCTTGGGAATCGTGGCCGTCATTGCAAAGCATGAGATGCTTTTGGTTCTGGTCGGCGGCGTTTTTGTCATCGAGGCGCTCTCAGTTATTTTTCAGGTCATCTCTTTCAAATCCCGGGGCAAACGGGTTTTCTTAATGGCACCCATTCATCACCACTTTGAACTCCTCGGATGGCACGAATCTAAGGTCGTGGTTCGTTTTTGGATCATGTCAGTCATATTGGCATTGATCAGTTTAAGCACACTGAAATTAAGATAATGAGAATTAGGCTCGATATGAATTTGGCAAAGAAAAAGGTCACGGTGTTTGGACTGGGCAAAAGCGGAGAGGCCGCCGCAGCCTTAATCGCACAACAAGGGGGGGAAGTGCTCGTTGTAGATAATGAGCAAAAGATTCCGCCACAAAATTTGACACAATTGAAAAGCGATTTTCCGATTCAGTTTCGCCTCGGTGCGATTGAGGAAAACGATTTTCTTTCGGCCGAGTTGGTGGTGGTCAGCCCCGGTGTGCCGTTATCGAAACTCCCGATGGCCGCGCTTGCTGCAGCAGAAATTCCGGTCATTTCCGAGATGGAACTCGCTTCGCGTTTCTTGGTCGCCCCCCTAATCGCCATTACCGGCACCAACGGAAAAAGCACCACGACCACATTGGTTGCACAGATGCTAAAAGAGAGCGGCTTTAAGATTTTTCTGGGAGGTAATATCGGAACGCCCCTTTCGTTGGCTGCGTTTCAGCCGTTTGACTATATCGTTGCCGAGGTCAGTTCGTTCCAGTTGGAAACGATCGCCACGTTTCGTCCTAAAATCGCGGCACTTTTGAATGTGACTGAAGATCATCTGGATCGTCATCACGATATGAACAATTACCGCGGGATCAAAGAGCGCATTTTTGAGAATCAAAAACGGGTAGACTATGCCGTTTTGAACGCAGACTCTTTTCCGCCGACTCCGCTTTTTCCGTCTTCTTATCCGAATACCTGCAAAAGCATCCCCATTTGGTTTGGCCGAAAAGACGATATCGCACCCAGACAAGGGGTCTCACTCATTAAGGATATGATTGTATCGAGCATTACGGGTCGTGAAGAGCCGATTATTTCGGTCAAGGCGATTGCCCTTTCCGGCGTGCATAATTTGGAAAACGCGATGGCGGCCACAACGATTGCGCTATTGGCCGGGGCGCATCGCGACGCAATTGCCAAGGTGTTATCCGAATTTTCCGGTCTTCCGCACCGGATGGAGTGTGTTCGGGAAATCAAGGGGGTGCGCTATATCAATGACTCCAAGGGCACGAACGTTGGCTCGGTTTTAAAGTCGTTGGAGGGAATCAATATGCCGGTTATTTTGATCGCTGGCGGATTGGATAAGGGCGGGGATTTCTCGCCACTGAAAGAGCCACTTTTTAAGAAAGTCAAACGTCTGATCTTAATGGGCGACGCGATTGAAAAAATGTCGGCGGCCTTCAGGGGGCATCCTGCGATAGATCGGGTGCGCTCCATGCAGGAAGCGGTGTTACTTGCAGCAGCTTCTGCCACAAAGGGCGATGTTGTTTTGCTGTCTCCAGGATGTGCCAGTTTTGATATGTTTGAAAACTATGCGCATCGCGGGGAAGTTTTTAAAAAGGCGGTCTTGGATCTTTGTCCCTGATCCGCCAACAATGAGAGAGATCACAAAAGGTCTAATGAAAAGTCATTTTGAAACAAAAGCGGTCTTGCCGGGAAAGGGCACGAAGCCAGCACCGGTTGCAATCGAAAAAGGAGATCGAACTTTATTGCTCATTTTATGCTCGCTCATGATACTCGGGCTGGCCATGATTTATAGCACGAGTTCCGCATTGGCTTGGGAAACCCACGCGGATGCAACCTATTTTTTTGCCCGGCAGATTTTCTGGACATTTCTTGGCGTGGGGATTTTTGTCTTCATGGCGCAGACCGATTATCATAAATTACAAGACTGGATCATCCCGATGACGGGATTGATTTTCGCGCTGTTGATCGCGGTTCCTCTTTTTGGAGTAGAGGTCAATGGCGCGCGACGATGGCTCCGAATCGGATCGGTCAGTTTTCAGCCGTCGGAAATCGCCAAACTCTTTGCCGTTATCTATCTGTCTCACTATATCGCGAAAAAAGGGGAACACCTTGCGGAGTTTTTCCGGGGATTGAGTCCGGTGCTATTGATCTTGTGTCTATTGTGTTTCTTGATTTTTATCGAGCCGGATCTGGGAACCACGCTGACCATCGTGATCTTAACCGTACTCCTTCTTTTTATTGGCGGGGCATCTCGGCGTCACTTGATCGGGCTGACAGTCTGTACAATTGCCTTTGCAAGCTTAGCGCTGATGCGTTATCCGTACATGTTGCAACGGGTTAAAACCTATATCAATCCGTTGCGCGATCCGCCGGCCAAATCGTTTCAAATCAATCAATCCTATATCGCGCTGGGCAGCGGCGGGCCGTTCGGCGTGGGCTTGGGTGAAGGACGGCAAAAACTTTTTTTCCTTCCGCAGCCGCATACCGACTTTATTTTCTCCGTCGTTGGCGAGGAATTTGGATTGCTTGGCACTTTCGCGGTGATCTTCCTTTTTACATGCCTGCTTTGGAAAGGGGCACAAATCGCGTCTAAAATTGAAGACCCGTTTGGACAAATGCTGGCCATCGGAACCACGCTGCTGATGGTAATGCCCGCATTGATGAATATGGGCGTTGTCACGGGACTGTTGCCGACAAAAGGACTTTCACTTCCCTTTTTGAGTTACGGCGGTTCGTCCCTTTTAATGAATTGGATCGCAGCGGGAATTTTATATCGCATTTCGAGAGAGGTTCCCACGCGAAGGTCCGCACGAAAAGATAAAATTTTACAAATCGAAGGGGCCTATTCATGAATATTGTCATTGCGGGGGGAGGCACAGGAGGACACCTCTTTCCTTGTATTGCGCTGGCCCATACTTTTATGAAACAAGAAAGCCAAACAAAAATTCTTTTTATTGGAACAGGCGTCGGCATGGAAGCACGGATTGTCCCGACCCATGGATTTTTATTTCAACCCATCGCAGCAGCGGGTTTTGTTGGCAAGCCCTTTTTCGGAAAGATGCGCGCACTCTCGTTGATCTTCGTTGGGATTTTTCAGGCGATATCGCATCTGATCCGATTTTCTCCCGATCTCGTTATTGGCATTGGCGGATATGCTTCATGTCCGGTGATGCTGGCCGCGTTTTTCTTGCGGATGAAGCGCGTTATTTTAGAACCCAATCTGATTCCGGGAATGATGAATCAGATCGTGGCCCCGTTTGTTCATCTGGCCGTCACCGCGTTTCACGAAACGAAAACGCTGCTTCGCACCAAAAAGATTGTTTGTCTGGGCGTCCCAGTTCGCGCGGAGATTTTAGACGCAGCCACCACGCTCCTCAAAAAAGAACAGACCACGCAGAAAAAAACGCTGCTTATTTTAGGCGGCAGTCAGGGCGCGCAGTCGCTCAACCAAGCGATCATTTCCGCATTGCCTGTTTTAAAAGAGATGCCCATTCAATTAATTCATCAGACGGGGGAAAAAGAGGCCGCCGAAGTGTCTGCCGCGTACAAACAATGCGGGGTCAATGGGGAAGTCTTCCCGTTTATCGAAAAGATGTCGGAAGTCTACCTGAAAGCCGATTTTGTTTTGTCCCGTGCGGGGGCAGGCACGCTGTCCGAGTTGGCGATGATGGGTCTTCCCGCGCTGTTGGTTCCGTTTCCGGGGGCAAAAGGTCATCAACAAAAAAACGCGGAATCCTTTGTTAAAGCGGGCGCAGCTGAAATCATCCTCAATCACGACTTAACCTGCGAAACGCTCGTCGCGAAAATAAAGGCGATTTTGTCCGATCCAGAGAAATGTTCCAACATGGCAAAAGCGGCCAGGACATTAGCCCACCCCAACGCGGCCAACGATATTGTTTCCGCCTGTTTTTCGCTGGTGAGAGGAGACACGGCAACCGCCGCGGGAAACCCATGATTGTGGAAGAAGCGATGTTAGAAAAGAAAGAAACGATCGCCGCTTTTTTTGAAGGATATTCGGGCGATGTTCGGCTAAACGAACGCCTCGCCCCTTATACCTCTTTGAAGATCGGAGGGCGAGCCTTGGCCATGGTTTTTCCGGAATCCGTTGCCGCCGTTGCCGATCTCGTGAAACGAATGAATCATGCCGCCATTCCTTTTTTCGTGATGGGGGCGGGAAGCAATTTGCTGGTTGATGACGATGGGATTGATGCAGTGGTGATTCAATTGGAGCGTTTACATGCCGGCATATTAACCGGCCATGAGACCTTTTACGCAGAGGCCGGACTGTCCTATCCCAAGCTTTCAATCTATGCCGAAAAGCAAGGGCTTTCCGGTTTGGAATTCGCCGCAGGCATCCCCGGAACCGTCGGCGGCGCGGTTGCGATGAACGCGGGAATCCCCGGAGAAGACACCGCATCGGTTTTGAGAGGGATTACGCTCATTAGCCCAGAAGGAGAAATTTTAGCGAGGCCGAAAGAAGCGATTTCTTTTTCATATCGAAGCGCGAATCTTCCGGAGGGCAGCATTGTGGTTGCCGCTGAATTTCGTCTTCAAAGTGCCGAGCCAAAAGGGATTGAAAGAAAACGGGTGCGACTTTTGAAGAGAAGAAAAGAGACGCAGCCGCTCTCTTATCCCAATGCCGGCTCCATCTTTAAAAATCCCACGCCTCGGTTTCCCGAAGAGACACCCACTTCCGCCGGGGCACTCATTGAAGCAGTGGGATTAAAGGGATATACCGTTGGCGGCGCGCAGATTTCAGAGCGACATGGAAATTTTATGATTAACCTCGGAGAGGCCACATCGTCTGATCTCTTGGCACTCATTCGCTTGGCCAAGGAACGGGTCTTACTCGAAAAAGGAGTGAAGCTAGAAACTGAAATTAAACTCATCGGAGAATTTTTATCATGCCAATGGCGACCGAAAAAAAAATAGGCGTACTGATGGGGGGAACCTCAACTGAGCGGGAAATCTCACTGAAGACAGGCGTGGCTGTTGCCGCGTCGTTGACCCAATCGGGATACGTCGTTTGCCCGATTGATGTCACATCCGACATTGCTTCCACATTGCGGCAAGAAAAAATTGAAGTAGCCTTTATCGCGCTGCATGGAAAGGGCGGAGAGGATGGCACGCTTCAAGGACTTTTGGAAATGATGCAAATTCCTTATACCGGTTCCGGCGTGTTGGCCTCCGCGCTGGGCATGAACAAAGCGGCATCCCGTGCCATTTTCATTTCGAAAGGGATTGCCACGCCGCCCTCTCAACTCTTAACCAAAACACAGCAGGCATCGTTTCAGGACGCGCCTTCTCCTTTTGGGTATCCTGTTGTGGTGAAACCGGTTTCGGAAGGATCAAGCGTCGGGGTCTCTATTGTAAATGCCCCTTCGGAAATGGCTGCAGCACTCAATATCGCGTTTGATTTTGGCCCAACCGTTTTGGTCGAAAAATATATCGCGGGGCGAGAAGTCCATGTGGGGGTCTTAAACGGCGAGGCGTTGGGCGTTATTGAAATTCTTCCGAAAACCGGTTTTTATGACTATACCGCGAAATACGCGAAAGGCATGTCGGATCATGTCTGCCCCGCCAATCTGCCCCCTTCCATTTATCAGGAGATGTTGTCGTGGGGATTGAGGGCACATCAGGCGTTGGGGTGTTCCGGCTATAGCCGTGCCGATTTTATTTTAGAGGGGGAATCGAAGCCTTATTTGTTGGAGGTCAACACCTTGCCGGGAATGACTGAAACCTCTCTGATTCCGGAAATGGCCGCAGCGGTTGGGATTTCGTTTGATCAATTGGTCGAGAAAATTTTAGCTGAAGCATCGCTTGAAAAATAAAGGAGAATTGTTTATGACAACGTCAACAGCAACATTAACACTCAACAAGAAAAAAAACGTCAAGGAAGTGGCCGAAAGAAAACCGATTCCCTGGGGCAGAATTATTTTGAAGGGATTGCCTTTCCTGCTGGTTGCTTTTCTGTTTTATAGCTTTTCATCGTCCTCCTATTTGAATATAAAAGAAATTCGGTGGAACGGGCTGAAACGCGTTGATGCCGCCGATCTGAATCGTCAGTTTCAGGCGATCTTGGGACAAAATTTGATACGGCTTTCTATTTCCGATCTGCATGACACACTGATTACAAACCGGTGGATCAAGGAGGCAGTGGTTCGAAAAATTTTCCCCAATCGCCTTGAGGTCATCGTGACAGAGCGAATTCCTGCAGCCGTGGAGCTGGATCCTTCCAGTCATCGGATGCTGATTCGCGATGCCGAAGGCATTATCTTGGAAGAGGGAGACGCCAATCATCTCCCGCATGTCATTTATTACAATCCCAATATTTACGCGAAGGCCATGGAGTTGGCTCCGCTTTTAGTGAACAGAAAAGACGCGCTGATTGATCTTTCTCGCTCGGATAATCTTTCGGTGCGTCTGAAAAAAGGGGTCATACACATGGGAGATCGGGATTTTAAAAAGCGATGGGAGCGGTTCGCGAACGTCGAGTCCGACTTGGATCGCAGAAAGATCGCGCCTTGGGAGGCCGACCTTCGTTTTCCATCGCAAGTGGTTGCCAAAACAAAGCATAAGGTGGCGGCAAATAACGAGAAGGTTGCGACCGCAGCAATTGAACAAGAAGATTAGGGCGTCTCTATTTTTGGAGACATCTAGAGAGGAACCAACATGGCAAAACATGGGAACCATTTAGTCGGACTCGATATCGGTACAACCAAAATCTGCGTGATCGTCGGCGAGGTCGTTGGCGACAAACGGATTGACATTATTGGTATCGGGACGCACCCTTCCAAGGGATTAAAAAAAGGGATGGTCATCAATATTGACAGTACCGTCGAGTCGGTTAAACGCGCGGTGGAAGAAGCGGAAAACATGGCCGGTGTCGAGATCAACTCCGTCTATACCGGTATCGCTGGAGGACATATTCAAGGCTTAAACGGAAAGGGCGTCATCGCTGTGAAAGAAGGAGAAATTTCCCGCAGCGATATTGAACGGGTGCTCGACGCGGCTAAAGTGGTCTCGATCCCCAGTGACCGAGAGATTCTCCATGTGATTCCGCAAGAGTTTATTGTAGATGGACAAGACGGCATTCGCGATCCGCTTGGCATGTCCGGAACCCGGTTGGAAGCCTGTGTCCATATTATTACCGGCGCAGTCACATCGGCGCAAAATATTGTGAAGTGCGTCCAACGCGCCGGATTAGAAACGATGGAAGTGGTCTTACAACCCCTCGCGTCCAGCGAGGCGGTGCTGTCCGCAGAGGAGCGCGACTTGGGTGTCTTGGTCGTAGACATTGGTGGTGGCACGACCGACATGGCCATCTTTGTTGAAGGCGCCGTGCGGCATACTGCCGTGCTGCCCATTGGTGGAAACCACCTGACCAACGATATTGCCATCGGATTACGCACCCCGATACAAGAGGCCGAAAAACTGAAAATTCGACATGGATGCGCACTGACCGAATTGGTGAAAGAAAATGAAACGGTCGAGGTCTCCGGTGTCGGTGGCAGACCCGCCCGCATTATGTCACGTCAACTTTTATCAGAAATAATCGAGCCGAGGGCGGAAGAGATTTTTACATTAGTCGCAGCAGAGATTGAGAAAGCCGGATTTGAAGATAAGGTTCCCTCCGGCGTCGTGCTGACCGGCGGATCCTCACTCACCCCCGGTATGGCCGAGTTGTGCGAACAGGTCCTGAATTTGCCGACACGAATTGGCGCGCCTTCCGACATGGGCGGATTGATTGATATTGTGCGAAGCCCGATCTACTCGACCGGCGTTGGGCTTTTGCTTTATGCGTATAAAAATCAAGAAAAGAAGATGGCGGTGTCACACAAAAGCGGAGGACTGTTAAGTCGCATTAAAGAAAAAATGAAGGAGTGGGCAAAGGATTTTTTTTAGAGTAGAGTCATTTATATTTAACCAAAACAAAAGAAGGAGGAAGGGAATGTTTTTATTTGACGAGGAAGATACCCGTTTATCTTCGGTAAAAATTAAGGTGATCGGTGTGGGCGGGGGCGGCGGCAATGCAATCAATAATATGATTTTGCATAACTTAAAGGGCGTGGACTTTTTGGTCGCGAATACCGACAGTCAGGTCTTACAACTGTCTCATGCGCCACACAAAATTCAGCTGGGAGAAAAATTGACCAAAGGACGCGGCGCGGGCGCCGATCCGCAAGTCGGCCGCGATTCAGCATTAGAATCCGCGGACGAAATCCGAGACTTTTTAGCCGGCGCGGAAATGGTTTTTGTCGCTGCAAGCCTTGGAGGCGGTACCGGAACCGGTGCAGGGCCTGTCATTGCAACGATCGCCAAGGAAATGGGTGCACTCACCGTTGGGGTGGTGACGAAGCCGTTTTTGTTTGAATCGGGCATGAAGACCAAGCTCGCCGAGAACGGCCTCATGGAAATGAAGCGGGCATGCCACTCCGTGATTGTCATTCCGAATCAACGCCTGTTGGGCATTGTCGAAAAAGGCACTTCGTTTCGAGACGCCCTTTTGGTCGCAGACGATATTCTTAGGCAAGCCGTTTCCGGCATCACCGATCTCATCTTAAAGCCTGGACTCATCAATGTAGACTTTGCCGATGTTCGGGCAATCATGTCTTATCCGGGACGGGCTGTGATGGGCATGGGAAGCTCCAAAGGGGAAAACCGCGCAGTCGAAGCGGCGCAGGGCGCAATCTCTAGCCCGCTCTTGGAAGACAGCTCCATCGAAGGGGCACAAGGGGTTTTGATTAATATTTCGGGCGGCCGAGATATTGGTCTGCACGAGATTCAAGACGCGGCCTCAATCATCTCTGAAAAAGTAACCCCCGATGCAAAGATGATTTTCGGCGCGGTCGTGGGAACAACCGATCTGGATGAAATCACCGTCACGGTTGTCGCAACAGGCTTCCAGAAAGAATCCGAAAGTGACAATACGGCAGAAAACACTTCCTTTAGAAAAGGTGCGCCAGGAGAGTCAGAAAAGCGAGGAACAGGCATTTTGAAAAAGGTTCCCCGCATACCAGGAAAAGAAGCCTACGCTAACGGAACCGAAGAGATCTGGGATATCCCCACATTCCTCCGCCGCCAAGCCGACTAGCCACCTGTGCGGTGGGGCGAGCGTGACAGCGCCCGTTGGTTGCTGTAAAACCAAGCGGTCTTGTAGGGGCACCCCTTGTGGGTGCCCTTGTCGCGGCGTAGAAATATGGACAACATGACACAAGATTATCTCACGCTTCCTCTTTTGAATCGCCCCGGATTTTTTCATTTCTTTGGAAAAAAAGGACTTTCCGAAGCCGACGCAAAAACCCTCAATAAAGACGGCTCGTTTGTACGTTCTTGCCAGATTCATGGAGACGATATCATTCCGATATCCGACGTCGAAGCCACAGAGAAACCCACCGGAGATTGTTTAATGACCAATCGTCCCGGATTATTGATCTCGATTTTTACAGCCGATTGTCTGCCGGTAATTTTGATTGATCCCGAGCATCGCGCAACGGCGATTGTCCATGCGGGATGGCGCGGCAGCCTGCTTCGTATTGTCGAGAAGACCGTTGCCGCCATGACAAAAAAATACGACACCGATCCCCAATCGCTTTTAGTCGGTATGGGACATCGAATCGGCCCCTGCTGTTTTGAAGTCGGCCCTGATGTTTTAGAACCGATTGAAAAAGAAAAATCCTATCAGGGCGTCGTCACTAAAAAAATGGGAGAAAAAGGGTGGATTGATCTGTACCAGATCAACCGCGTTCAACTCAAGGCAGCGGACGTGTTGTCTAATCATATTGCCGCGTTGGATGTTTGTACGGCCTGTCATCCCGAAACGTTTCATTCCTATCGCAGGGATCATGTAAAAGGACAAAACATGGTCAGCGGTGTCTTAATTCAACATGAACAATGAAGCCTTCTCTGAAGCAATTCGCGCGATTGAAAGCAAAATAGAAGTGGCCGCGAAACGTGTGGGGAGAGATTCACGTGATGTGACGTTGATTGCCGCCTCCAAAACGGTTTCATCGGAGGCCATTTTATCTGCTGTGGCGGCCGGGGTTCGCGTATTTGGAGAAAATCGTGTGCAAGAGGCAATCAAAAAATTTTCGACCCTGCCGGTGGATCGCTCTTTATACGCACTGCATCTGATTGGATCGCTTCAAATGAACAAGGTCAAAAAAGCGGTCGGTTTTTTTGACTTGATTCATTCGATTGACGCAATTTCATTGGCGGAGAAGGTCAATCAAGAAGCAGAGCGACAATCACTCACGCAAGCGATTTTGGTTCAGGTCAATGTGGGAGATGAGGTTTCCAAAGGAGGGGTTTCAATCCCCGAGTTTCCGTATTTAATAGATGCGATTGGAAAAATGTCACATCTAAAACTGCTGGGGCTGATGGCGATTCCTCCTGCGATGAAAGATCCGCGTCCTTATTTTGCGCAACTAAGAGGGATGGGAGAATCGTGTGGGTTCATCAAACTTTCGATGGGGATGTCCTCTGATTTTGAAGTGGCGATTGAGGAGGGAGCCAGTTGGGTTCGGGTGGGCACGGCACTTTTCGGCACGCGCAGGTAAAATAAGGCAGCATTTTGTTTTCGCGTAGAGGCGATTTTTTTGCCCCCCCAAACACAACTTCCTTGACCAGCGCCACATGTCTCGATTCGCGGGTCGCTATAGATCATAATAAAGTGTTACCGGGGTTGGAGGATTCATAGGGGGTTT
>JBBTIN010000037.1:0-24462 GCA_038059935.1 Nitrospirota bacterium | reverse complement strand
GACTGTACTCTACCATCAACGCCAAACCTCCATGGGCCGTTAATGCTTCATCCGTTCTCTCCATCTTGAATCCAAAAACAGTTTCACGTATCATCCTCTTGGCCCTCCTGTGTGTTTGTGGTTTCACCTACTGGGTGAGTATTGTACTCACCCGAAACCCAATATCCAAGAGGGCTTCCAAGCTTTTTTAAACTCCTATCTCTGTTTTAGGGTCATTTTTAACTTATTTTATAAGTTGCAGTCGGCATACAAATGGAATACTATCCTCAAAAATAAGGAGAAGACCATGTATTTATTTCAATCTTTTGTTTGCTCTCGAATCTGTTTTTTTAGTCTATTGCTTTTCTTTGGAACGATTCTTTCATCGTGTCAAGGCGTTCCGGTCTCAGGCCGGCAGCAGATGATGCTGATTTCACCGCAACAGGAAGTTCAGATGGGAGAGACCGCCTATAAGGATATCCTCAAGAAAGCGACTTTAAGTAAAAATACGGCCAATATTGAGATGATTCGGCGGGTGGGACAACGCATTGCGGCGGCGGCGAATCAGCCGGATTATCGTTGGGAATTTAATCTCATCGAGGAGAAATCGCCCAACGCCTTTGCGCTTCCCGGTGGCAAGGTTGCTTTTCATACCGGCATTCTTCCTTTTACGAAAGATGAGACAGGGATTGCGGTTGTAATGGGACATGAAGTGGCTCATGCCTTGGCGCGTCATGGTGCCGAGCGAATGTCAACTGGCATGCTAACAGAAATGGTTTCGTCTGGTGCAGCAACGGTATTGAGCGGAGGAGATGCAAAAAAGATAGACAGTTTGAAGCAAGCATTCGCGCTGGGGAGTAATCTGGGTATTATGCTTCCATTTGGACGCCGACATGAGTCCGAAGCCGATAAAATTGGACTTCATCTGATGGCAAAAGCCGGGTATGATCCACGCGCTGCAATTACCTTTTGGCAGCGAATGTCACAGGGGGGAGGGGGAAAGCCGCCGGAGTTTCTTTCAACGCATCCCAATGACGAAACGCGAATTCATCAGATTGAATCGTGGTTGCCGGAAGTTTTTCCGATCTATCAGCAAAATAAACGATAAGGCACCTCTTCATAAATGAGATAGGCTAAATGCCTGATTTATCTGCGAAGCAGCGTCGCATTCACGCCTAAGAAACCGCCAATTGCACCACCCACTGCCGCACCCAAAATAACAGTGTCCTCGCCAGCAAGATAAAACGAGAGAGCACCCCCTAATAGCGCGCCCATTATGATGAAGATAAAAAAAAGCCGTTCTCCGAAGGACCAAACCATGTAGCCGACCATCGCGCCGATGATCGTACCCACCGGCATATAAAACCATTGTCCGAGGAAAGAGCCAATTAACCCGCCGACAAAGCCAGTCACGGCCATGCCAGGAAGGGCAGAAGAAATAGAGAATCTAGAAGCCGCCACTTAACTGTACCACCATCCGCCGATTATCCCGTTGGTGGACAACAACCCCTAACTCTTCTGTATAAGTGGCCATATCAATCTGTAAAAAACCAAGACGCACCGTCATCCCTGCAGAGACATAACCTTGATGGATTCCCATTCGAAGCGAAGAAATCCATTTTTGAAATAAAAACTCCATCCCAAAATCAATTCGTTTTCCCATGTTATCGTCAGCACCCACTGACCGCCCAACATCTTTCACATCCAATGCGATGGTGGTTGGAATCGTTCCAAACATGGGATGAATCGCAGCACCCACGTTCACTTGCATGGGCATGCCCCCGGCTTTTTCAAAATCAAGATCGGTTATATTTTGAATCGCTACACCCAGCGTTGGGTCCCACGAACTGATTTTTGAATTTTCTTTTGTCCATTCGGATAGATGCGCCAATCCCCCTAAATCAATCGCAAAATCGGATGCGACTTCTAAATCGTCTAATGGATCAAAATTCTCATTCACAACATCATTTGCGGTATATTTCTTAACGATACCTTCTCGCCGAATATATTTTATCGTGCTTCCGCCCAAAAGACCTTGTCCAAAATCGTGTGCGCCCCCAATCACCAAGCCCAAATCATAATAGACATTGGCATTCACCTCTGGGAAAACAGGATTTCGAACCTCAATATCCATGCTCGCTCTTGTCAAAATACGGATTTGAATAGGAGGCCTTAAAAGCGTCGGGGAAAGATGGCTTGCAAGATGATAATGCGCTCCAATCCGACCATTGAAAAAATCAGCCGCTTCGCTGGCGCTTTTCCCCTTCAGTGCTTTCAGGTCTTTTGCGAAGGCGATACTCCCGTCTGAAAATTCAAACAAAGGATTCAAAACGGAGAAAGAACGCTTCTGTGGTATCCCGGCAGGGTTATAAAAAATAGCATCTGCATCATCGGAAACCGCCGTAAAGGCGTTCCCCATTCCAATCGGCCGCACACCGCGATAAAGGGACGGCAATTCCTCTGCACCAAGAGGCAAAGACAACGATAGGAGGAACAAACACAAAAGTATTTTTTTCATTTTACGAACAAGGTTGACTAATGGAGGTTAAAAAATTCTCAAGATTGACTTTGTTTTCCGGGGAGTTTGGATTCTCTAAATTAAGAATGATTGCGTCCTTTAACTTTCGTACTGACTGTGAAAGTTCACTACTATTTAGTATGTTTGCATCCACCAGACTATCAAGTGCGTCTGCAAAACTCTCCACAACAGTCACAACCAATTTAATCGTAATCCCAGTCAGTGGAAGATCAGGGATGTTGTCCTCATTATGATCAGTCGCTTCAATAATAACTGCAACAATATTTGCAAAGTGACCAATGACACGTAGAAGATGCGTCTGTTTGATCTGATCGGGCGACCCATTTGGAATAGTAACCATTTTTCCTAAAATTGAAATTCCGCGGTCTAAATAGCCCAAGTGAATATCTGTGATGGGCGGTGGAATCATTTCTGAAATCACCCTGAAATTTTTATTACTAATACAACTCGACGACGCAGCCAAGGCAGACGGAATCAACCACGCATTGATCTTTTTCCATTGAGAGTCTCCCACCCGCCGACCGGGAACCACTCGCGCTGTTGTCTGATTTGCTGTCGCTGCAAGGTTCAGCATCTTGACCAAATCAATGCCAGCACGGCCAAACTCGGCGGATACCAAAAGCTGCGCCGCCTCCATATCAGATGGCGTAAGGGGGTCTGTGTCAAGATCATAAGCACCATTGCCGTTTTTATCGAGGACGCCCTCCAAGAGAGAAACCGCTTTATTGAAATCACGATCATCTATCGCAATCTTGGCCTCTTCAATTTTTGATTCCCGTGTTGCATCTGCGCATCCGAAAAAAGAGAGCGCACCCACAAGAGCCAATCCCATTTGATAAAATAATATTTTTTTCATAGCAACCTCCTTACAAAAATACAATCGTGATCCACCTAATCCAATGGTATCACTTTTTTAGTAACAATCCTATTTTACTTATATGTCACCTTGAGAATTTCACTTTCTTCATTCGTAATGATCAGTGCCGCGCCATCAAAAGCAATTCCTTCCGCCTGTCCAAAAAATTGTTCAATCAACCGATACTGACCTTTCAAGTAATCATCATTTTTTTTTGGTTTATCAAAAATGTAAATACCCATATAGGTCAAGACGGCAAGTCGTTTTCCATCGGGAGCGACATCGGCACCTGTCACCCGTCCTGTAATCCCCAGCGATGAAATCGGCTTTGCAATCGGCTCTTCATCTGACAAATTCAACCGAAACAATTCGGTGTAAAACCGATGCTTTGTTAGAAAATAAAGATTCCCATCGGAAAAAAAACAAGCCTCCGCGTCAAAATGCGCCGACTTCCCTTCTTTTGATTCATAATGGAATTTAATCTTCCGAGCCACACGAACCACTTGATCCTCCGGCTTTGGCTCGGCAATCTGATAAACGACAAGATCGTCTCGCCGCATGAGATTATCACCAATATCGCAAATATAAATCTGCCCGGCATCAGAAATTGCAATATCTTCCCAATCCACATGGTACGCCCCATCAATCGTAACGGTGGCAACAGTCGTGCCATCGCTGTGAATTGCAAAAATTCTGGCCGTATCCCCAGAATCATTATGGGTCCAGAAAATATCATCATATTTCCGACTTTTTACAATGCCGGAGGATTCCGTGATTTCAGAAGAATCAATCGTAGATTGCTCTGATGCGGCAAAAAGGTGCAAACCGCTCGCCAAGAAAAATGCCAGAAATAAAAAAAGAATTTTCATGCGCATGGGTTTACTCTCCCGGCGTGGTCATTTTCATCGGATCAAAAATCCGATCCGCATCCGCAGCCGACAAAATTCCTTTCTCAATGACAATCTCTCGCAGCGATTTCCCCGTCTGCATGGACGTTTTTGCCACCATCGCCGCGGCTTCATAGCCAATGGATTGATTCAAGATCGTCGCCAATCCGATACTTTTTTCGGCATACATGAGACATTGCTCTCGATTGGCCGTGATCCCTGCGACACACCGATCGGCCAGCAATCGTACCGTATTGGTTAAAATTTCAAACGATTGAAGTAGATTGTAATTCACAATCGGCATCATCACATTGAGTTCCATCTGTCCGGCCTGCGCGGCCAGCGTAATGGCCGCATCGTTTCCAATGACATGGAAACAAACCATATTGGTCACTTCTGCCATCACGGGATTCACCTTCCCCGGCATGATCGAGGAGCCGGGCTGAACCGGTGGCAACACGATCTCATTAAATCCGGTACGCGGGCCGGACGCCATTAGCCGCAAATCGTTTGCAATTCGGATCAACTCAACAGCGAGCCGTTTTAGCGCACTGGAAATGGTGACAAAATCGGCGAGACTTTGCATGCGTTCAAAAAGATTCTTTCCAGATTGTAATTGAAGTCCAGAGATTTTGCTCAAAGACACGGCCACTTTTTTTGCGTATCGTGGATCCGTGTTGATGCCGGTTCCAGCTGCAGAGCCACCCAATCCAATTTCGTGCAACCCGATGGATGCCGCTTCAATATTTTGAATGGCCAACGCAATCGCGCGTGCGTACCCGGAAAATTCCTGTCCCATGCGAATGGGCACCGCATCTTGCAAATGGGTGCGGCCTGATTTAATCACATTATTAAACTCCCGCGCTTTCTTTAATAACGTCTTCTCCAAATGAGAAAGGGCACTCGCCAAGGGCATACACATTAAAAGCGCGGCCACCCGCATTGCCGTTGGGAAAATATCGTTAGTGGATTGCGACATATTCACATGATCGTTTGGATGAACCCGTTGATACTCCCCACGCAACCCGCCTAACATTTCAATCGCGCGATTCGCAATCACCTCGTTGGTATTCATATTGTGCGATGTCCCCGCCCCGGCTTGAAAAACATCCACAATAAATTGATCGTTCCATTTTCCATCCATCACCTCGACTGCCGCTTGTTGAATGGTCTTACCAATCGCTGGATTTAACTTCTTGAGTGCCATATTGGTATCGGCCGCTGCCCATTTAACCATTCCCGTAGATCGAATAAAAAAAGGATGCGGACGAAGCCCGCTGATTGGAAAATTGGCAATGGCTCGTGCGGTCTGCACGCCATAATAAGCAGATTTTGGGACTTGAAGCTCCCCCAACGAATCTTTTTCAATACGCATTTGATCTTCCATTCTTTCTTTTCTCCTGTTTTTGTTATGAAAAACAATACAATTCAAACGATGATCAGGGTAACGTAACCCCAATACGGGCGTCAACGCAAAGAGGCGATAGACACCTATACAATGTTAAAGAGTTTTTTTTCGTTCAACCCCGCTTGAGTTGAGAAGGTGTCTGCCTTTGTAGTATCGAGTGTTTTTAGTATTTGATAGATTGCGCTGACCTTATCTCTTTGTCCCTGCGAATGGTACAAAAGACCCAGATCAGACCATGCGTCCGCGTTTTCAGGCTCGGCTCGCAAAAGGTTGGTAATCGCCAATTCTTGATTATCAGAACGACTCTCATTCGAAAAAAGAGGCTGCGCTTCAAGTCGCGCCGACTCCTGATACGCTAAAATAGCCCGTTGATACGCCCCTAAATTTCTAGGAACGGACGACGACGCATTTGCATTAACACGATGAGGATTTTGCCAAACGGACGCCGATGCCGCGCTCTTCTCAGGATTTGGAGCGGGGCGTTGAGAAGCGGATATCGCCGCCTTATTTTGTTCGGGAAGTTGTAACTGAAGTCCTAAACGGCTTCCCGAATCAAGATGCTGATTGACCGCCTGCGTTGCCATCGCTACCTCATCTTAAAATAATAAGAAGGGAGTTCACCCCATACTATACCCACTATCAATACTATACCAAATTTGGGGGTGGCGGCGCGCCCCCACGGGAGTGACAGCCCTCGTTGGGGCTGTAGAAAGGAGGGTATGCCCCCCCAACGAGATTGCTACTCTGGCTCGTTGGGGAAATGGTGTAGAAATGGTAACGATGTTTTATTTTTTACAGCCCCAACGAGGGCTGTCACTCCCGCCCCACCGCTAGGGGGTGAGCCGACTGGGATTCGAACCCAGGACACCCGCCTTAAAAGGGCGGTGCTCTACCAGCTGAGCTATCGGCCCATGGAGTGGTGGGTAATCTGCATATCTTACGGGTCTTGTGGTCTGACTTTCAATAGCCGACGTACTTTTTTTCCTACTTTTAAGTCACAAGATTGATTCGGCTGCAAGGAAATCGTTGTATTAGGATCGGTTACTTTAACGCCATCACTTTCCACGCCGCCTTGTAAAATCAAGCGCCGCGCATCGCTCCGACTTTTTGCCCAACCCTCTTGAGAGAGCAGATCAATCAACGAAACCGTTCCCGATAAGAATAAAATTTCCGACTCTCCCCGCTTTTTTCCCACAACAATATCAAATTGTTCTTCTGCCCGTTTTGCATCGGATTGAGTATGAAACCGCTCTGTAATTATAAACGCCAATTTCCGCTTTGCCTCCATTGGATGCATTGAGGCAATTGCATCAAGCGGTTCATCCGTTAAGAGTTCGTAATACCGAACCATCAATGTGTCGGAAATAGACATAACTTTTCCAAACATGTCGGAAGCCGGCTCGAAAATGGCGATGGCATTTTGAAACGTCTTACTCATCTTTTTTTGGCCATCGGTTCCTTCCAAAAGAGGCATCGTCATGACCACCTGTGGCGGTTGTCCTGCCATCTTCTGTAGTTCGCGTCCAACCAACAAGTTAAATTTTTGATCGCTGCCGCCCAATTCAATGTCGGCTTGGAGCATCACGGAGTCGTATCCTTGAATGAGCGGGTACAAAAATTCGTGGATCGAAATGGGAAGAGACTGCTGATAGCGTTTTTGAAAATCGTCTCGTTCAAGAATCCGAGCGACCGTGTATTGTGACGCAAGGGCAATCAATCCTTCCGCGGTCATCTTTCCCATCCATTCGCTGTTAAACCGGATTGTTGTTTTTTCAGGATCGAGCACTTTGAAGATTTGTTCTTTGTATGTTTCCGCGTTTTTCAAAACCTGTTCGCGGGTTAAGGCCTTTCGGGTTTCCGATCTGCCAGACGGGTCTCCGATCATACCGGTAAAATCGCCCATTAAGAAGATGACCTCATGACCCAATTCCTGAAAGGTGCGCATCTTTTGAAAAAGAACAGTATGGCCTAGATGGAGATCGGTTGCCGTTGGGTCAAAGCCAGCCTTGACACGAAGTGGCCTTTTTTCTGCTTTGGATTGTCTTAGCTTTTCTTTCAGGGCGTCAGGCGATATAATTTCAACGACACCGCGGGAAAGGATCGAAAATTCCGTCTCAATGGCATTCATTGTCGAGAAACTTTTCGTATTGCTCTGCCGTCATTAGTTTTTTTAACTCCTCTGGATTGGCCATTTCAATCAGCGCAATCCAACCCTCTCCATAAGGATCTTTGTTCACCAATTCGGGCATCTCTTTTAATGTTTCGTTTACGGCAATCACTTTTCCCGCAACTGGCGCGTACATCGGCGAAGTTGTTTTTGTGGATTCAATCTCCGTCATTTCCGCACCCGCTAAAACACGGATCCCCACCTTGGGCAATTCCAGATAGACAATATCTCCAAGTGAATCCTGCGCAAAATGGGAAATCCCCAATCGGGCTTGGGTTCCTTCGACCTTCACCCACTCATGTTCTTTATGATAAAAAAGACCCGGCTGAATCATTAACGCTCTCCTTATATAAAACCATTTTCAAATCGCACACCATTCTATAATTCGGCACCCTTCCCAATGTCAAGGAAAACGACGTGTTTGCTTAATCAGTGGCCTTGGACAAAACAACCCCTTGCACAGGTAAAGCCACTAAACTAGACACCGTCTCTCCATCCGCTCTGACAAACCAAGCACGATCGCCACCGCCATATCGGGATAACGATTCTAAAAGTCGTCTTCGATGTGTTCCCGTCGAGGCCACCAGATAAAAATCAAATGCCGCATCGCGCAATGCTATGTAATCCAACGCGGTTTCCACCATTCCTCGCGCTGGGTCTATCAATAAAATTTCAGGAATTTCAATTCCAAATTCCGTTTGGGAATTGACGCCATTGATATTCAAATGTATCTGTCTCAATAAGTCGGCCAGATACCGGCTCTTCATTCCGTTCAAACGCCAAAACTGAGACGAAGCGGGACGGCGCCGCGCGACAGGCCCAAATGTTCTCTCTTTTTCAAATAATCGCTCTATTTCTAATTTTTCGGAAAAAGAATCTTGGTACAAAAGCGCAATATATGATGTGGATTCTTCCTCTAGTCCATATCCGATCTGATGCAGATAAATTCCATCCCATGAATAGCGCGCGATGTTCCGATAAAATAAAAGCAGTTCCTTCTTCACCTCCGGATCAAACAAATCCAATATGACGTTCTTCTCCGATAAGTCATTTTTAGAGCGACTCTTTTGTACCAGACGATCTAACACATGAACAGTCGTATGGATTGGAACACGAAGCGGCACCGAGAGAAAAACGCGGAGACCCATTTTTTTTGCCATATCAATCCAGATAAAAAGCGGATCATCTGAAAGTGATTCTAGCGGTGCCTTTGCGCTCTTTATCAACTGTTTATTGGAAATCTCTAAAAAAATTGTGTCAACAGACACCTCCGAAAATGATGATAATGCCGTTTTTAAGGAGGACGTTTTTTCCGGTTGCCAAGTAATCGCAATGACCTTTGTCGACTCGGTAGGCACCTGCCGATGCAGCATCGCGCGGGCTTCTTCTTCATACGCACTCTTTGGATAGGTCTCTAAGAAATCCGCAAGCGCGTCATTTGCCAAATCTTTTTTTCCCAAAGCGACATACGATTTTGCCAAATGCCATCTGGCCTCCATCAGTAAAGGCGCGCTGGGCTTGGATGCAATCATTTGACTAAAAAGACGCTCGGCCTCATCGTAGCGACCCGCCTCGTAAGCACGAATCCCTTTGATGAGTTGATCCGTATGCCGACTTTGAACAGAAGGGGGCGATGGGGCCGGGGGCGGCGGAATCGTTCGACTGCACCCGGCAATAATCAGGACAAAGAAAATGAATTGAATAAAAAAAAGATTTATTCGAAAATCAACCTTCATGCTCACACAAGACAGGGGAAAAAAAGTGGCACTTCAAAGGCAGCAGTTTCTGGAGAATCAGAACCATGAACAGCATTGGCTTCAATATGGTCTCCCAGATCATGTCGGATTGTTCCTTTTTCCGCCTTAGCAGGATCGGTCGCCCCCATCAGGGTCCGCGCTTTTAAAATCGCGCCTTCTCCCTCCAATACCATAGGAACAATCGGCCCGGAACAAATAAAGTCAATCAAGCCATTAAAAAAAGGCCGATGCGAATGCACGCCGTAGAAAACTTTGGCCTCTTCTTGAGAAAGGGTTTTCATTTGTAAAGCAACCACTTTCAGCGATGCCGCTTCAAATCGTTTAATAATTTCACCCACCACATTTTTCGAAACCGCATCCGGTTTAACAATTGCCAATGTTCTTTCCACGCCATTCTCCTTTATGTTTGATAACTTATTCTCACTCAACCTGTTTTCGCATTGTAAGGGAAGTGCCTCTCTGAGAGCAACCGTTTTGCACCGCTAACACCGTCGCGGGGGTAATTACTTTTGGACATCAATTCGGATTCGTAATGATATGAATCGTGACGCGGCGGTTTCTGACCCTTCCCGGTTCATACCGGTTGCTATTGAGCGGTTTTGATTCTCCAGCCTCAACCAGTAAAATACGTTCCGTCTCAATTCCATGTTTCACCAAATAATCATTCACAACACGCGTGCGTTTACGAGCAAGATCAATATTAAATCGTTCAAGCCCGATATGATCGGTATGTCCGATCACTTCCAACATGGCCTTGGGATATTTTTTCAGTCGCACAATGAACTCGTCTAATATCGCTTTGTGATTCTCCGAAAGCGTTGCGTCATCCGACTTAAATCCATCCATTTCAATATCTTCAATTCCACTTTCTATCGGCTTTTTTATGGGAGCTGTACTTTTTGCCGGCTTCTTCTTAGACGGTTTCCATTCAAACGAAAATCCGGCGGTTGCTTCCATTCCACGAAGCATCTCGCCGCGAGACGATCGCACCAAAGACCGTGCATCAATACGAAGAGTCGGACGAACAACGCCTATTTTCGGGAACGCAATCGCAACGCCGGCACCCACGTCAGCGACTAACCCAATCTCATTTCCTTTTTTCAAATCAAACCGAATGCCACCAAGGCCTCCTGCAATGTAAGGGGTGATTGTTTTTGCCTGCCATGGGAAATAAAGTAAATCAACACGATGCAAATACCAGCCCGAACGCTCTCCGGTTGGCGTGATGGTCTCATCATCCAAATAGGCAAGCCACCCTTCAACAACAACGCGCTTGGAAACCACACCGCCCACGCGCAATCCCCAAAGCCGATGCGGAAAATGCGGGTCTCCTGAATCCTCTTCCAATTCATATTGACCATAAAATGGAGACAATGTGATGGCACCTTTCTGGGAAAGCGTTTCTCCCCACAAAGGCTTGGCAGTCAGGAAGAATACCAAAAAAATTAAAAGGGGTACGACCCCTGCGAGGGGTACGCCCCCTGCGAATATTTGAATCTTTTTCATCATAAAATCGCTACGGCACTCTCTTTACAGGCGGCCAACGAGCCGACTCATTATGCTGGGGGGTGCTACCCCCTAGAAGCGATACCCAATAATAATCGCATAAATCGTATACGCATCGGGTAATTTTGCGCTCTCTTTATCGGCCTGAGCCTCAACATCAGACGTTAATGATGGTGGCGCACTTGAATTAACCGATTGTATATCAAGCCGCGGTTCCAAGTTAGAGACCATGCCAGCCTCCATCTGAAAATACCAACCCGGCCGATTGCCTTTGAAATAATGTGCCCATCCCACGCCAATATAGGGGACTGTTTTATGTGTGACAACAATACCCGCGACTTTTCCTAACTGCGCGCTCGAATATAAAACGCCATTCACAGTATAACTTCTGCCATCGGTTGGGGTAATAGTAAACGATTCTGGCTCTCCCAGATGGACTGCCCCAACATTGCCATAGAGATTCAGATTGTCCCATGGAAAAAAATCAAACGTCATGCGAATATTATTTTGATTGAGGTCCTGGCTAAATTGTATGGCTTCAACCATTTGGGACTCTTTCTGTTTCAGATTGAAGTATCCGACACGAGTCCGAAACTCCGGCGTAAAACGGTACCCAATCTCAGCCCCGTATGTGGGATGATCGCTTAGGATCGCACCCGATGCGCCAATTTCAAAACGCGCATGAGGGTCTGCCGCATCAGAAGAAGATGCGCTAAGAAAAATAAATACACCAACGAGAATCGCGGGAAGCATTTGTCTTATTTGCATTTTTTATTTTACCGTTTATCAATGACAACAAACGGGGTCGCGTAGGTCACCGGATTGTTGATTAAATCCGTTACCCACGAAGGCGTGTTGGTCACTGGCTGTTGTATTTCAGATATGGGATCAAAGTTGAAAATCTCAACAGGTTTATTCAAATCTTTATTAAATCCATAAAATGCGCCATCCTCGGAAACGGCAATCGCACGCACATTGATATAATCGCGCGCCGGATAATTAACCCCATTCGCAGTCTTTGCTACAAAACGGTACGAGGCCAAAGGTTTGGGTTTCCCCGTCACCAAATTCAGCACATTCAACCGATCCAACCCCTTATCATCCTCAGGAGAATTATTCCACTTGCTCATAAATGTTGCGCGCTTCCAAACATAAACCGCAACAGTATTTTTGCCATCAGGCAACAATGTTCGATATTGCGGAACAACCACTTTTTCGGCTCCAGAAATAGGCGGCTCGCCATCTCCCAAGCCCATATAAAAATGACCATCCTTTTCGCCGTTACGACTGAGTTTGCTTTCAAGTAAACCCTCCAACTGCCCAGGACGATAATTCGGATCACCCGGCGTTTTCTCTGCAGGCCGCCACCAAATCAGATAAAGCGTTTGTTTATGACTTGCCGAGTCTCTATTGGGCTCATGATTGAGTGTGATCGAAAAAAGTTTGTTCGCATTGGCTTCATCAACCACATGAATTTTTTGGGCTTCCTGTTCGACAAAGTACAGCCATCCTTTATCCGCTCGGCGATAGACCGTTGTCCATGTCGCGCCATTGTAACCAGGAATGGTGCCGACAAGAACATCATCCCCATTGGTCTGAAGTTTTCGCAATTGCCCTGTCGCGCGAACGGTATAAAAGGCAGTCGCATTCGGCAAAGTGGGAAGTGGTGGCGGCACCGTATAATCAGAGGTAATCGTGACCGGAACCTGATAATCTTTTCCGGTTAAACCATCCGTGACGGTCAGCGTCAACTGATGAGACCCACGATCCCCCAATATCGCATAGGTCTGAAGTTGGGCGGATGTAAAATCAGCGTATTGCAATGACGTGAACGTATCGCTTGCCACATGGGTTTTGTCATCCCCGCGTTTAACGAGTAATTGTGAAAGCTCAAATTCTCCCGACCCATCATCATCTGTATCCTCCCACAAAAAAGGATCCTGAACAAAGGCAGGATCATCATATTCTCTAATCGTAATCGTCGGAATCGTGCTGGTTAATGTCGGCAATTGATTGGGCGTTCCGGCTCTTTCCTTAACCCAATTTTCAATATCAATATAATCTTGCGCGCTCGTCAGCAACGCCGGATGTGTAGAAGACACATTCCCATTTAATGTTCCCGGTGCGCCACCACGTGCATAAACCAAAAGCTCGGAGTTGTCTTTATCGTTAAAATCAATGCGATGCAAGGCCGACCGCATCGTTCTATCCATCGAAATCCTTAAATCACTTATCAAAGGGTAAGACGAATACGAAGAACTGGCCGTTGTGTCTTCCAGATGGCTTTTCATGACAAACCGGATATCCGGATTGCTCAACCAAAAAGGCTGGGTAAAGCGCTTGATCAGCGGCAATCCAAAATCGGCATCGTCAATCCCGTTGGTGAGATTACCCGTATGACAATTAAAACAATTACGCACCATCGCCTGATAGGCCTTTTGTGCCGCCGGCTTATCAATGGGAATCCATTTTGGCTGAAAATATTGACCAATGCGGTCAGAAAGTCCAACTGCCGACTGCGTCGTGCCATACGTGATAAAGGCCTGTATATCGGCAGCCGACCAATGCTGACTATGATTATATTCGGCATTAATCGTCGCAATATCGGCTTCTACTGCGCTATTGTACGAAGCACCATAATCCCCTGTACGATCCAGATTCCGGCTCTTTGCATTTTGATGATCGGGATCACTCGGAACGGACAGATCGTCATTTAATAGAAGGCTCCATAAAAAAGGGGCCGGGCCATATTTGTCATCCATCCCCATCGGATTAATGGTTTGACTCACAAAAGGCACAACTGTTTTGTTAGGTAAAACATGCGCACCCGCGAGAAGATTGCGATAAGTCGCATTAAGCTCCGAGACCCCTGTTTTATTGGATAAATTGAGTTTATCATTTGGGCCGTGACAGCCCATACAAGATTGCCCTCCTGAAAGAGAAGGCTTTGCCAACAATGGAACAATCTGACCGTGGAAACTCGGTACGGCCGCTGTCGCGTTGTAGGTGCTAATATCATTTGTAGACCCGATGACATTGCTTAAATTGCCTTTCATCTTTTCAGCAGACGTTGAATTGTAGTTTGCATATCTCTCTACATTCGTCTGACTGCGTTCCTGATGGCATTGATTACAGGCATTCACGCGATCTCGCACAAAACTGACTTCTTGGCGTTCCGCGCGAATCGGAATCCAAATATCCTGTCCGTTATGAACAAATCGCTTATTGACCTTCCATGTATAAAGACCCTCTTTTAGGACCACTCCAACTGAGCCATCCGCATCAGGAGCGATAAAGCCGCTTGCCGGGATACTCATTTCCGGACCGTTTTTCAGACTGATTGTTTTGGAATGTGAGAACGTGTGGGAGGGGATAAAAAACTGGACTCGCAAATCATTTGCGGCAATCCCATTGAGCTGATGCTGTACTCCATTTTGAGACTCCTTCAAATTCTGAACCAGGAACCCCGCTTTCCCATTGAGATTTTTATTCGTAAATGAAACACGGCTTTGACCAATGTCCCCTTCCGCGGGTGCGACTGGTTTGGTTTGGTGCGGATAAAAAGAGCGCGGCTGTACAAAATGATAGTCGTCACTTGCAAGAACCATCTCGCCCGGCTTGCTGTTTGGGTCATACGGCACCAATAGATTTTCGGGTTGGGGATAATCCTTCACATAAATTTTGTACGCATGATCAGACGACTCTCGATAAGAATATGTAAAACTTTGATCATTGTAATGTTCGGGATTACGAGAGATAAATCGGTCACCGGCGGTATTGTCCACTTTTTGCAAAAAGACCTTATCGCTTCGCAAATCAAAATGCGCCCGTTTGGTCATTAAGACATGTCCTTCCGAAGCAAAAGGATGACTCGTCCGTGCATTTTGCGCCATCAACAAATAGCCTTGATACGGCCCAGATTTCACGACACGCGGCTGAAAAATATTTTCACTGCTTTTATCCGTGGAAGATTCCTCACCAAAGATCGTGAAATTGTCACTTCCATCAATTTGCATTTTCCAAAGGGCAAACCGATTCACCGAGTCTTGATGCTCCCATTGCGTAAAGACAATCAGGCGTTTCCCATCGAGGCCTTCCATCGCAATTGGCTCTGTCTGATGCGAGTTATTCAGCCCAATTCGAAAGAGATCTCCCGTTTGGGCATCCATGCGATGGATCAGTGGCGTCGGGTCTCGATCATACTCGTCGAGCAATGGGTTGGGCTTATAATTCATTGGCATTTCCAAAGCCTCGATGGTCTTCGCAACCAGAAGGATTTCACGGCCTGTATTGGCATCGTTGCCAATATAAGTGGGATTCAGGTAACTGACATCCGACCCTTGTGAAATTTTAGTGAGCGTCTGTTCTTTAACATCAAGCCGATAGATGCCCAACCGGCGATCAGGATTATCCACTTCCTCCCGGCTCATCGAGATAAACAGACTCTTGCCATCGGGTGCAACATCAAAGCTGTGGATGCGGACTTTTTCGGTATCTTTGCAATCGTCGTCTAACTTCGGCCAAATCTGCCATGTTTCATATTGACCGTCTCCGTTTCGGCGGCTAACGAGGAGTTTATCTTCAAAGCCCTTGTCATGATACCCCTTGGCCGGAAAACGCAAATCGGTGCGTTGGTCGAGATTTGCCCATGCGATATAAAAAAGATCGGGGTGTGTCCGGCGATCTAAACCATGGATAATGGCTTTTTGGGGTTCGAAATCTTTCCCATTCCCGACTCCCTTGATGAGACTGCATTGGGTCACATCAGGAGTACCGGTTCCTTCAATCACTTTGTTGTCGGGCGCAATACAGCTCGACAAAAAAAGAACAATCAACAGAGTGGGCGCCTGACGCAGAAAAAAGTTAAATATCATAAGTTATTGTACCAAAAAATACTTCCAAGAGATAACTTATTCCTCAAGTATGATCATGCTCGACGTCCCAATATGGCGTTAAAGCGCGTTAACGGTGACTTCCCCGCATGGGTTATTGCTGCAATGGATCTGGAGGCCGAACGAATGGGGGTTGCAAGGATTGCGGTCCTGAAAATGTGGGCGGCAGAAAAGGCAATGCAACAAAAATAACCTTATTCCGTATCGTAGGGG
This sequence comes from Nitrospirota bacterium, assembly GCA_038059935.1. Taxonomy (GTDB): domain Bacteria; phylum Nitrospirota; class Nitrospiria; order SBBL01; family SBBA01; genus JACPZM01. Next base: position 8,258 of record JBBTIN010000037.1, on the reverse strand, counting down.
CGAAAAACCTTTCGCCCAACTACGAATGAGAATATTACCACGTGGGACTGGACATTTACATAACATTGACCGTGCTAAATTATCATTGATACCTAAACGGAAAGGCTCTTTCTCTGTCATTTCGAACGAAGTGAGAAATCTCAAGGGCTGGACAACATTGAGATAATAGATTTCTCCCTCTGGTCGAAATGACAAAAATTGGAATTTCCATTCAGACACTTTTTAGAGATGCTTACAATTGATTCTGATTCTTCAATTTGATACAGTCCACCCGTTTTGAATATCGTATCCGCAATAAAGAGGCCGCGTCGTTTGGGAGAAGAATCACTCCAAAAAGAGGCACGCCACAAGATGGTGGAAACGCAGATCGTTGGCCGAGGCATTTCTAATGATCGGGTCTTGACGGCAATGCGAAAAGTCCCCCGACATTTTTTTGTCGAAGAGGCATTTCGCGCACGTGCGTATGGTGATCACGCCCTGCCCATTGGAGAAGGACAAACAATCTCGCAGCCCTATATGGTTGCATTGATGTCCGAAGCACTCTGTCTTTCCGGAACAGAAAAAGTACTTGAGATTGGAACGGGGTCTGGGTATCAAACCGCCATCTTGGCAGAACTTTCCTCACGGGTACTCTCTATTGAACGCATCTCTCGTTTGGTCTCAAAGGCACGGATCATCTTGGATGAATTGGAATATCGCAATGTGGCACTGCGCGCCGTGGACGGAACATACGGCTGGAAGGATGAAGCCCCATTTGATGCCATTTTGGTTGCAGCCGGATCACCGCAAATCCCAGCACCATTGATTGCCCAACTGAAAGTCGGGGGACGGATGATTATTCCCGTGGGGGAAAAGGGGGCGCAAGTTTTACAAAAGGTGGTCAAAAAAGAAGAGGATAAGATGGTATTGACCTCCATCGTCTCTTGTCTCTTTGTGCCACTTTTAGGCGCGTTTGGATGGAAAGTTGAAACAAAAGAATCTTAAAATTACCAATACCCTCACTGGGAAAAAAGAGATTTTCGTTCCGCGTGACACGCATGAAGTGCGCTTTTATCTTTGCGGCATGACGGTTTATGATCACTGTCATCTTGGCCATGCCCGCTCGGCCATTGTCTTTGATACGATCCGAAATTATCTGGAGCATGTCGGATGGCGCGTTCATTTTGTTAAAAACTTTACCGATGTGGATGATAAAATTATTGACCGCGCAAAACGAGAGGGATGCGATTTCCAAACCATTGCCGACCGCTATATTGCCACTTACGAAAAAGATATGGCGCGATTGAAAGTCCGTCCGCCGACACTTGCGCCCAAAGCCACCGATCATATTATAGAGATGATTGCGCTCATTTCCGATCAAATTAAAAAAGGGTTTGCGTATGAAATGGAAGGCGATGTTTATTTTGAGGTATCGTCTTTTCCCGCTTATGGAAAATTGTCTGGCCGCAATTTGGAGGAGATGATTGCGGGCGGAGGCGGACGTGTGGAGGTTTCTGAACGTAAAAAAAATCCGTTTGATTTCGCGCTCTGGAAGGCGACCAAAGCGGGAGAGCCTTTTTGGGAATCGCCTTGGGGAAAGGGTCGTCCCGGTTGGCATATCGAATGTTCTGCCATGGCGATGAAACATCTGGGACAGACGATTGATCTGCACGGCGGCGGGATTGATCTGATTTTTCCGCATCACGAAAATGAGATTGCCCAGTCCGAGTCGGTCACAGGGGAGCCGTTTGTCGGCTGTTGGGTTCATAACGGGCATGTGATGATCGCCAACGAAAAAATGTCAAAGTCTCTGGGAAATTTTTTTACAATTCAGGAGATATTTGAAAAATCGGGACAGTTTTCAGAAACAATCATTGCGGAGATGCTTCGATTTTATTTGCTCTCCACGCATTATCGCTCTCCCATTGATTTTAGCGATGCGGCACTATCAGAAGCCAAAGCGGGGTTGGATCATTTCTATACCCTTTTTGAAAAGTGTGAAGAGGTGAATTCATCGGCAGACGATAAAAATCAAAGTGATCTTTGTAATCGTTATTCTAATCTCTTTGATGCGGCAATGGATGATGACTTTAATACGCCAGAAGCCATTGGGATATTGCAGCAGTTTCGACGCGAGGTCAATTCACGATTTGATCATTTGCAAAACGAGACACAGCAGATTCTATCCTTGTTTCAAAAGTTAGGGGCGGTTTTGGGTCTCTTTCAAGTCGCCTTAAAAGATTGGCGGTATCATGAGGAACCCGCTTCTAATGATGCATTGAGTCATTCTGATATTGAAGTCCTGCTGGCACGGAGAAATCAGGCGCGGGCCAATCGTGATTTTGCCATGGCCGATCAGGTTCGAAAAGAATTGGCCAAACAAGGGATCATTCTGGAAGACCGTCCCGACGGAACCACGCGGGTCAAACGGTAGATTTTTTTTCGGCAGACGTTTTCTTGACCTTTTCTATTTCAATCTTGAACGCTTCTATTTTTTTTCTGAGCGTATTCCGATTGATCCCCAACATCTTGGCCGCTTTCAGTTGATTCCCCTCGGTTTCCTGAAGGATTAAATGAAAAAGTGACTTTTCACATTCTGAAATGAGAAGCGTGTATAGATTTCTCGGATTGCTGTGTCTTATTTTTTTTAAATAGGCGGAAAATTTATTTTCCAACAATTCAGAAAAATTAAGATCGTCGGCAGACTCTTTTTTTTCGGACATGGTTTTATCAGAACGCATTCATCACCTTATTTAGTGCCAGAACGGAAACTCCAATTTTTGTCATTTCGACCAAAGGGAGAAATCTGTTGCCTCAATGTTATCAATGCCTTGAGATTTCTCACTACGTTCGAAATGACAGAAAAAGAATCTATTCGTTCAGACACTATTTAGCAACATCCTGGACCACAAGCGTCAACAGACGATTCCTGCTCTGCATGAAGCCCCGTTATCTCTCTCCCCTCTCCGAAAGATCCAATGACTAAAAACGACGATTGATAAGGAGGCTTTTGTAATTTAGCCGCTGTATCCGTGCAGACTTCCACCGGTTGATTTCGTGGAAACAGATGCCCCTCCTCATCCAAAACGGCTTGCATCGGCCCTAAATAAATTGCTTGTTGACCTCTATAATCGCATCCCGCCTTTTTCTCAAACTTAAATCCAACAATGATGACCGAATAAATCGGAATTCCCTTCACCTCTCTCCAAAAACTCTTTTTCAAAACGGAAAGACCATAAAACCCAGACCGTTCCAACTCGGCAAGATAGTGCGCCTCGGTCAACGCACCGGCCACACATTCTCCCAAAAGACGCGGATTCGATTTAATGGACAGCGGTATCGGCCGCTCGGAAACAATATCTGAAATCACAACCCGCCCAAAATCTTTCAAGACGCGCCAGATTTCTCTGAACACGACAGGCTTACTGGGCGAAAGATTAATCACACAATTAGAGAGCACAACATGCGCAGTGGCAGCAGGCAACGGCACTTCTTCCAAATAACCTTTGCGAAATTCGACGACATCGTACCCCAGATTGGACGCAACGGCTTCCTTAAACGCATTGGCCTTTTTCAGCATTGCATCGGTCATGTCAATGCCATAGACGCGACCTTCGCTTCCGACCATTTTGGCCATGACAAAACAATCAATCCCTCCGCCGGAACCCAAATCAACAACGGTCTCACCCAAAGTGGCTTTCGCAAACGGAACAGGCGAACCACAGCCATACGAAATATCCAACGCCCCTTGCGGAATATGGGCGGTATCCTGTCGAACATATCCGCCGGTGCAGCAAAGTAAAGGCTGCGCATTTTCGGCTGCATCCGAATAAAAATCACGCACAATTTTTCGTGTCGCATCCATCTCCACCGACAAGACACAGGACGATTTTGAGAGTGCGACCTCAAATCCGCCCGTCATCCGATAACCCATCATTTTTTTATCTTCAAACGCGTCTTCCCCCATCGCAGCAATCACAATGGGACGATCAAAGCCCGACTTATTTTTGTTTTTCGTCTTTTCTTTTACATGCATAAAAAGCGTTTCAAGAATCAATTTTTCATGAAAAGAAGAGAACGGGTCTTCTCCTAAAAACGAGCCACTATGAATGTAAGTCTGTTCCAAATCGCCGCCGCCGCAGATGTATTTCAAATAACAATCTTTGCACTTGGCCTTGTTCTGTACCGAGGCTTGTCGAATCTCTTGTGCGATTTCTCCATTTTGCCAAATTTCAGAAAGCGATTTTTCAAGAAGGGAGCCGATTTTTAATTGCGGCATTCCGGCCATTGCAGCAGAGGGATAGACGCCCCCATCCGCATAAACGCAAAGCGATTCGTATGCCATATTCATCAGATCAAACTTAACACCGGCGCGTCCGAGCAATCGGCCTTTCAAGGCTTCAATATTGTCAAAAGTAATACCGGCCTCTTGGGCAAGGGCATTGACCTGAAGAAATAAATTCAAAAGCGTTTCATTGGAAGGCGCAGCCAAATCATCCGATTCCTCGGCGCGTCCTCGCGCATGTCCCACTAGAAAATGAATATTTTTAATCCCATTCTTTGCGGCCAAAGAAACCATCTCACAAAGCGTATTGCTATTTCGCTTTGTCACGACCGTCGTGAGCGTCGGAGAAAATCCCACGCCAATGGCCTCTTTGATCCCACGCAGCGTGGCTTCAAATGAACCCGCGCCGCGAATCGGATCATTCAAATCGGCGGTCGGGCCATCCAGACTCACCTGTAGTTTCATCCTGTTCGCATCTAATAAAGAGAGGCGCTTTAGCCGTTCCCTTTTAAGAAGCATTGCATTTGTGAGAATCACCAATTCCGCTTTGGGAAGAATCATATCAATGATTTCAAAAATATCGGCACGCAAAAAAGGCTCGCCACCCGTGATATAAAAACGGCGGGTTCCGAGTAGAATGGCTTCATCAATTGTCTTACGCCAAAACGCGATTGGCTCTCCGGCGATGCCAGTTGGAGAGGATGAGACCAGACAGTGACTGCACGAAAGGTTACAGGCATTGGTCACATGAAGCCAAAGCTCTGAAAGGTTTTTTGGTGCAATCACATGAGCGCGTCCTGGATACGCGGCGCGCGTAAAAGGAGTCGTTGAAATAAATCCGGTGCGCATTGCGTCTTGCAGCAAGGTTTGGCAATCAAGCCATGCCTTTGCCCAATCCGTTTTATATTGATTTTTATAGTCGGAAACGATGTCACCGACGCTCTTTCTGCCATCAATCAGGGAAAGAATTTTTGCCCCTTCTTGGTTTGTCGCAATCCAATGGGGGTATTCTGGATCAATCAGAAGGGCCGTCCCTTCTTTTTGTGTTTCGTAATACGATGGGGCAAAAAGCCGGACGGTTTCGTTAACGGTTTCGTTAAGTGATGTAGACATTATTATAAAGTGGGTGGAGTTGTGGTATTATACAGAAAAGGAGAGTGATGTCAAACCCCGTGATAAAAAAAATTGCCTTGATAAGCCTGCTATTTTTGGCAATGGCAATGATTGGCGTTCCGACCGTTCTTGCGGGGCCACTGCAAAAGGTGCGCATGAAGGTGGAGGGGCTTCATGAAGGGCCGCATACACATTTTTTTAAGAAATTATTGTCCGTACCGCTTTCATTTGTCCCCGTGACGGAATTTAGTGAGACACCGCCATACGAAAAAATAGAGTCTGCGTTGTTGAGTGTTCCGGGTGTAAAGAGCGTTGATCTGCAGGTTCTTAAAAAATGGCTCTTCTTTAAGGATTGGAAAAAGACTTATTTGATTGTCGAGATTGAACAAGGCTCCGTCACATCGGAAACACTCATTCTCGCCGTTGAATCCGCAAGCGATCAAAAACATCTTTACAAAGCAAAATTTGTAGAATAGCTCTCCGCATTCAATTCTGGTCTCGATTTCAACTTTTTCGCGTGTTATAATCTCTGACTTTGTGTGAGGGAAACTTTATTTAGGAAAGCGTATTTTTTATGACTGTCGCAACAGAACATCTTGTTAACGTAGAGATTATGGGAAAGCGGTATCAGGTTCCGCAAGGAATCACGCTGATTCAGGCGATGTGGCACGTTGGACAAAATGTCACACGCGGCATTGGTTGCCTCGGCGGGGTGTGCGGTGCCTGTTCGACCTTTTATCGAACGGCGAATAGCTACGAATTAAAAACCGGCTTGGCTTGTCAATTGCTCGTGGAAGAGGGACTCTCCTTTTCCCTCATGCAATCTTTTCCGACCCGAAAACCAGTCTATCAATTTGAAGACATCACCGATCCAAAGCAAGAACTATTTAAGTATTTTCCCGAAGCGGCACTTTGTCGAAATTGCAATGCCTGTTCCGAGGCCTGTCCACAAGGCATTGACGTGCGCGCTGGCGTTTGGAAGACGGCCTTCGGCGATTTTGCCGGGGCATCCGAACATTTTCTCCCTTGTGTCATGTGCAGCCTTTGCGTCCCCGTTTGTATCGCCGAAATCTCCTCTAACCAAGTTGGGCTTTACGCACGCAGAATGCAAGGCATCTTTTTTGAACAAACCCCAAAAGCATTAACAACCCGAATCGAAGAGATCAATACCGGAAAATTCAACGCAGAGTGGGATCGCATTCTTTCTTTGTCAAAAGAAGAAATCGCAACACTTCCTTACTCTCTCTTAAAATAGACACAAAAGAATGATTGATCTGACCCAATCAAAAGAGACCGTCGCGCATTCTCGCGCAGGGAGAATATCCCAAGCAATTACACCGTTGCCCCCCTCTGAAAAAGAGACGCTCCTGAAACAATATCATCCCGATTATAAAAAAGAGGCCTATCGGAAAGTCGCCGTGGGACCTAATCGTGGAGAGGAGACCGTTCATGAATTGGCCAATCTTTTAGAAGGACAATCGTCTGTTGCGGTCAATGGCACTACACTTTGTCCCGATAAAACGGTAGATATTCTGATTGTCGGAGGAGGCGGGGCAGGTGCCGCTGCCGCATTAACGGCAAAAGCAACGGGAGCCACCATTCTCCTTGCAACAAAATTAAGATTGGGAGACGCCAACACCGTCATGGCAGAAGGCGGTATGCAAGTTGCCATATCAGAAGCGGATTCCCCCATTCATCATTACATAGACACGCTACGCGGCGGCCATCTGGAAAACGATCCGGCGCTTTTGAAGACGTTGGTGACGGAGGGGCCTTCCGTCGCAAAATGGCTCATTGACATGGGCGTCTTATTTGACCGCGAGGACAACGGGAATCTCTCGATGCGAAGCGGCGGAGGCAGTAGCAAATCGCGGCTGCTTCGATGTAAAGATTATACTGGCCTTGAGATGATGCGGGTTCTCAAAGATGAAGTCCTCAATCGAAACATTGATCTGTTGGAGTTTTCTCCCGTTGTGGAACTACTCACCCATGAAGGCGTCTGTACCGGCGCCATTTTAAAAAATCTGGATAATGGGCATGAAGTCGTTATTTCCGCGAAGGCGGTTATTCTTGCGACCGGCGGAATCGGCCGACTGCATATACAAGGTTTCCCCACCAGCAATCATTATGGTGCAACGGCGGACGCGCTTCCAATCGCTTATCGCGCTGGCGCGAAACTGACGTTCCAAGATACGTTTCAATATCATCCCACTGGGGTTGCCTTTCCGGAACCCATTGCGGGAATTTTAGTCACCGAGGCGCTTCGGTCTGTCGGCGCGCAATTGCTCAACGCAAAAGGAGAGCGTTTTATTCATGAAATGGAAACACGCGATGTTGTCGCCGCAGCCATTATTCGAGAATGCAAAGAGGGACGCGGTGTAAAAACGGCATCGGGAAGATTGGGAACATGGCTCGATCTTCCGTTGGTGGACGTCATCAATGGAGAAGGCACATTGGCAAAACGGTTTCCCAATATGGTTCGGCAATTTTCGCGTTACAATATTGATATTACAAAAGAACCGGTCTTAATCTATCCGACGCTACACTATCAAAACGGCGGGGTGAAAATTGATACCGATTGTGAATCCACCACCCAAAATCTTTTTGTGGCCGGCGAGGCCTCCGGGGGCATTCATGGCCGAAATCGTCTGATGGGCAACTCACTTTTGGATATCGTTGTCTTTGGCCGCCGTGCGGGTGCCGCCGCGGCAAAGCGGGCAAAAGAATCTTCCCATAGCGCACTCACGCTGGAACACCTGACGCAATTTTATCAAGAAAAAGAAATCGCTGGCATTCACACTCAAAACATTTCTCCAATCTTATTTCCAAATTACCTAAAATAACGGATCGGATCGCTCATTACCGCGATTGGGGTTGGGTC
>JBBTIN010000036.1:13707-36994 GCA_038059935.1 Nitrospirota bacterium | reverse complement strand
CCTCTACTCTAATTTAACATAGGGGAAGTGTCTCAATATCATAGGCACAGAGGGGCGTATCCTACAATCTTTTACTGTTCAGAAAAAGATGGCGATACGAAAACAACAATACCCAAAGCTCCCGCATCTGACCCTCTGTCCATTTCACTTTCGGAAGCCCAGAAAAAGACTTTAAAAAAGAGGAAACATCCGATCGTTTTTCTTCTTCAAAACGAACCCCCTCAAAAGAATCTACCCGCTCTTTGTTCCGCTCTTGTAAATAACTTAAAATTTCCTTTGAAAAATGCACATACGTGCCAAGCGGCGTGAGTCCAAATTCGCTCTGATCCTCCATCGGATCAGTCACTTGCAGCCATTGCGCCACTTGATCGGGAAGCACTGCAAGCCCCTCTGGCGCACAATCGCGTTGAAAGGTATACGCCTTAAAAATCGCTTCATAAAATGGATTGGCCGATCGCGCACCAATCTCAATGGGCGATTCCAAAAACTGTTCCTCCCGCGCCCAAACCCCATGCGCTGGCATCGTGCAGGGTTTGGATTTTCCTGAAAGCATCATTCCCCATTTAATCGCTTTTTCAATCAAGGCAGGATTCGCATCAACACCCGCTTTTCGAGAAAGCAAGCGAAGCTCGTTTCCCGACAAATGAATTGAACCCGCTTCTGTCCTGGAAGTCAAAGTGATTCCAAATAGGCGGTGCGAATAGATAGACAATCGGTGAAACAAAGAACCCATTTCTCCCGTTAAAAGAGGGTGGAGCAAAGGCGCGTCTTCTTCAACAAAAGGGGATTCTTTTCGGGTCAAACAAACGATGAAATTGGTTCGAATTTCCTGCCAAAGATCAAGATAATGCAGCATAAAACTTTGGCTATGCTCTGCAATATTTAATCGTTTTGCCATCACTTCAGGCTGCCCCCATGGCCGATGAAAATAAAAGGCCGGCTTTAATCTAGCCCCTGCAATGAGCGTTCCGAATTGATGCCCCGTGAAGGCACGATCACACGGATGCAAGAAGGCATCCACAATTCCCGCGGCATTTTCAGTATCACGATAGGTCGTAAATGTATGATAAAGCGGATGCGAATGGGGCAATGACAGCATGATCTTCCGAAGTAAACGCGGATGGGCACGATCCTCATAATGCAGCCTCAACAATTTTGCAAGCCGTTGAATTTGAAAGATGGCCTTTCGACCAAACGCCGGATAAACCATCACGCGCAAAATGCCATGCGCTGTCAATCGTTCTGCCAGTTTGTTCATGACGGCTTCTGGATCCGTCATACTCATTAGCACGCCATAACATTCGATATAATCAAACGGGCCTTCTGGGTAGATTGCCTGATTCAAATCCAATTGCTGATAGCAAACATTCCTAATCCCATGCAAATTATTTCGTCTTTGCGCAATCTTCAAACTCGTTTCAGAAAAATCTGTTGCTAAAATATCGGCATTGGGATTGGCTAAAGCAAAGACATACGGCTGAAATGTTCCACACCCAACAATCAATATTTTGGGTCGGCGGGGCGGGGCTTTAACACCACATCGGTCTGCAAGATAGTTTAGGTTAATTTGCCATGTATCCGTTTGGCGCACCGATCCAATTAACGGAATATTTGGATAGGGCCAAAGATGGTATTGATCCTGAATCTTTTGAGCGGATGTCATTTGCATCAAGCAGAACGCTCTGCTGTTTTTTTTGTGAGAAGCAGATGAATCCGATGACAGGTCTCATCTGATGTTTCCTCTTCTTTCAAATCAAGCCAAGTTATGTTGGTGTCGGCTGAAAACCAAGTCATCTGCCGCTTCGCGTAATGTCGGGTATCGCGTTTTAAAAGTGCAGTGGCCGCATCCAACGTACAGCCTCCATTCAGGTAGGAAGCAATCTGCGTCACCCCCAATGTTCGCATGGCCGGCAACTCTGTGGAAAGCCTCTTTTCACACAATCGCTTTATTTCCGAAACCAATCCTTTTTGAAATTGTAAGTCAACGCGCGCTTCAATGCGGCGATAAAGATCATCACGATCACGGCGCAATCCAATCATAATAAAAGGATGTCCCTCTTTTTTTTTCTGTTGGTGCTCGGCATGAATATGAGAGAGCTGACGCCCCGTTTTGTAAAAGACCTCCAATGCCCGCATCAGTTTATATTGATCCTTGAAATGGATTTTTTGTGCTGAGGCAGGATCAATCGCCTGTAGTTTCCGATGAAGCGTTCCCTCCCCTTCTTTTTCTTCCATCTCGATTAAGGATTGACGAAGTAGCACGTCTTTCGGAGGAGACTCCCACAAACCGTATAGAAGCGTTTTAATATAAAGACCGGTTCCGCCTTCAATCAAAATGGGTTTCTCGTTGGCCTCTAAATCGGAGATGGCCTGCTCGGCTTTTTTTTTGTACGCGCCTGCCGAAAAAGTTTCTCTTGCAGAAACCAAATTGATTAAATGTCGTGCGACGCGCTTTTGATCCAACCGAGTCGGTTTATTGGTCGTGATCCGAAGTCCGCGATAAACATGCCGTGAATCAGCGGCAATGATGTCGGTTCCCAAAGCCAACGCCATCTGTTCCGCAACAGCGGTTTTTCCCACCCCGGTCGGACCCACCAACACAATCCAAGGCGAGACTCCCTCGCCTTTCATTTTCGACGAAACATCTTTTCTAAGTCCAATAACGGATATTTAATAATGACGGGTCGTCCATGCGGACAAGTCGGCGGGGTGTTCCGACCGAAATAATCAGTCAAAACGGCTGATACTTCATCAAGGCTTAATTTTTGGTTTGCGCGAATGGCCGAATGACAGGCCATTGAAGCAAATATTTTTTGTAAGGGACCCTCACAATCGGCAACCACCCCGGTCTCGGATAAGTCTTCCGCAAGATCAGACAAAAAAGCATCCATATCCATTCGAACCAACTCCAGCGGGACCGCTCGAATCAGAAACGTATTCTCCCCAAACGCCTCAATTTGAAATCCGATTTCTTCCAATAATGGTAATGCTTCTAGAATAAAAGCCGCATGCGGCAATGACAAATCAACCGGTCTGGGAATCAAGAGCGGTTGAATCTCTCGGCGTTTCTTCTTTAAAAACGATTCATATAAAATCCGTTCATGCGCGGCATGTTGATCCACAACGATAAACTCTCCATTCACGTCGGCTAAAAGAAAAGTTCCATACACCTGTCCAATGGGACGAATTAAAGGAAGCGCATCGGCCAATTCAAAAAGAGGCTGACTTTGCTTCTCTCCAAAAAAAGAGATTGTGGGATTGTTCTGATCATGCACTTTTATTTCTTGCGTTGGCGCAGGCCAACCGATCCAAGTAGAGGGCGTTCCCACCGATGCCATTTTGTTCTCAAAGCGAGGTGCATGCGTTTCCAATGAAGCAGGTTGTCTGGTTTGCAAAGTGGCCGATTCTGTTCCCGAAGCCTGTCCCTTTTGAAAAACGCCTTGCCGATCCACAGCGGACGTTCCGCTTTCACGAAATATCTGCTGCCCATTACCTGATAATGTTTGTCGAATTAAATTTTTGACCGTGCGATAAACCACATCCGCATTTTCAAATCGGACTTCTTTTTTTGTGGGATGCACGTTCACATCCACCCGATTCGGATCAATCGAAAGAAAGAGGATGCAAAAGGGGTGTTCTCCCTTCATTAAAAAACTGCCATATCCTTCGTAAAGCGCGTGAGACAATGTTTGATTTTTGATACAACGACGATTCACAAAAAAGAGTTGATCTTTACGGTGATTTTTCAGAATAGGCGCCTTTGAAAAAAAAGCATGGATTAAAATTCCAGCCTCCGGGAACGCCGCATTGGCCTCCATCACTTGACTCATCACGGCTTCCCCGTAGAGTTGTGATAGCCGATCTTTTTGCGAAGAAACCGTGGGGAGATTTAAAAGTTTTCTTTTTTCATGCGTGAGTTGAAAATCAATTTGAGGATGAGAAACGGCCAATTGGAAAACAGTTTGGCTAATATGTCCTAACTCCGTTTCCGTTGACTTTAAGAATTTCTTTCGCGCGGGCGTATTAAAAAAAAGATCCGAGACACAAAATGTGGATCCGGTCGGGACACCAACGCCACCCGTTTTTTCGATGACCCCACCGGCAAGCGTTATCTCTGTTCCCTCATCGCAATCAAACGTTTTTGTCACCAGACGCAAATGAGAAATAGAAGCGATGCTCGGCAGTGCTTCACCTCGGAATCCCAGTGTGGCGAGCGTGGATAAATCTTCTTCTTTGGAAAGTTTACTCGTTGCGTGTCGAGAAAAGGCCAACAGCGCATCCTCGCGGGAAAGTCCTTCTCCGTTATCGCAAACTTCTATTTTTTGGACACCGCCCTCTAGGAGAGAGATGATAATTCGATCGCTTTTTGCATCAATCGCATTTTCAACCAACTCCTTCACGACGGAAGCGGGTCGTTCAACAACCTCCCCTGCCGCAATTTTATTGGCTAATTGTTCTGGAAGGAGAATAATTTTGGACATTTTAATAAAGCGCCGATTTTAGGAAATGCGCGGCAGACAATGATTTATTGAAGGGTTGCGAGTTTATCTTTTGCCAGATGTGCTTCACTCGATTGCGGATACTTTTCAATCACGCCCTGAAGAACCGCCTTCGCCAAATCCTTTTTAGAGAGTTCAATTAGAGAAACACCTCGTTTTAACATCGCATTCGGCACCAAATCGTGTTTTGGGAAACGGGTCTCCATTTGTTCAAAAGCGCTGATGGCCTCCGCATAGGCCACCTTGTTGTAATAAGATTGTCCAATCCAATAAAGCGCTTGCGGAATGGATGTGGCATTCGGATATTGCTCGATATAATTTTTAAAGCTCATAATAGATAGATCGTAATTGCCACGAAGATAATCATTATAAGCCAATGTATAGGCCTCCGTTGGGAGAATGGACGGCATTTCCACCACTCCCTCAACGCTCTCTATTTCTGTACTGGTCGCTACGCCGATCGGCATTTTTTTCTCAAGCGCAGAAAGCCGGGATGAGAACGTTTTAACAATATGATCTTGATCATCTGCAGAACGCATTGCTTCAGAGGCTTTTCGTCCCTCTTCCTCTATTCTCCCTTCCAAGAGGCGCAATTGCGTCTTAACGGTATTGACTTCCGCTAAAAGATTGGCAACCCCCTTTTGATTGACCTCCAGCGGCTTCTTGTCGGTTTTGATCTCCTTGGGCAGGCTCTCTACCTTTGTTCGAAGTGCCAAAAAATCGCTTTCTCGTTGTTGTCCCTTTTCGACTTCTTCTTGTAGGCTCTGCTCCAAAGTGACCAAACTCGATTGCAACGCGCACCCACCCATAAAAAAAGCCGGAGAAAAACCGACCAGCATAATCCATAACAGTCTTTTCATGGCATTACTCAACGCGATGCTGAACACGACGATTTTGTTTGTAGCAGGAATCATCTTCTTCGACGCAGAAAGGACGCTCTTCTCCATAACTAACGACTGTCAATCGAGACGGTTTGATCCCCAAGGTGACCATGGCGTCTTTGACGACGCTGGCCCTCTTTTCACCCAATATCAAGTTGTATTCATTGGTGCCTCGGCTATCTCCATATCCATTAACGATAATCTTGGCAGCGAGGTTCTTATTCATCCACTTCACATTTTCTTCAAGAATAGCCATCTCCTCTACTTTAATCGTCCATTGATCGAGATCAAAAAAGATATCTTTTAGTATGGTTTTTTTTGTTTCTGCTTCATTGATTCCCGAATCGGAAGCAGGAATCTCTGACTCTTCCACCTTTGCGACTGAGGCGATCTCTTCTTCTTGAAGCGGTAGAGACGATGGTTCTTCCGGGATAACCAAATCGAGTGGTTCTTTTGGAACCACCTTTGTCGGAACACGACGCGTGATATTGGTTATCTTTCTAATAGGAACAATTTTTTTAGGACAACCCGAAAGCAGTAAAAATGAACATCCAACTAAAACGGTTAAAAATAACTGAAATCCTTTTTTCATATGAAACATCTCCTTTTAATTTATTTTATTGCGGTGCCCAAGCGGGGCTTACATGATTTCCCGATGCCGCCGTCAAACGGGTCAACCCTTCTCCATTTGGACGAATCACAAAAATATGAGTTACCCGATGCCGATTCGATTGAAAAACAATCTCTCGACCATTTGCAGCCCACGAAGGTGACTCATCGTCCCAAGCTCCTTCATCCGTTATTTTAATCATCTCTCTCCCATCAACAGGAGCCAAGCACAATTTCATAAATCCTTTTTTATTCCGGCAAGCATAGACAATCACGTCTCCTTGTGGAGACCATGAAGGAGAAGTATTATAATCGCCTGAATAAGTCAAGCGACGCGGATTTCCACCTTCCTCATCCATAATATAAATTTGAGGCCCCCCTCCCCGATCAGAGGAAAACGCGATCTCTTTTCCAGTGGGAGACCACGTGGGAGAAAAATCGGCCGCAGCGTGAAACGTAATTTGTTTTAACTCCCCGCCATCAGGACGCATTCTATAAATATCCGAATTTCCCCCTTTTGTCGAAGCAAAGGCAATAAAATCGCCCAAAGGAGACCATGCGGGTGAAAGACTTAAGCCTTTTGCGGAAAATATTTTATTTCGACGCCCCGTTGCAATTTCCAAAAAATAGATATCCGGCGAACCATGCCGATAGGAAGTATACCCTATCTGCTTTGCATCATACGACCATCGCGGCGAGAGAATGATAGAGGCATCAGAAGTCATTCGAATGGGGTTTGCGCCATCATAGTCCATTAAATAGACCTCTTTACTTCCCGTCTGATTGGAGAGATATGCAATCTTGGTTTCGGTAATCCCCTTTTCTCCGGTAAAATAAGTGATCAATTTGTCGGCAAACCGATGAGAAAGCACTCGAATATTATCCCCTGTTATTCTCACGCGAACGACAGAAGTCCCTTGGCCTGTTTCATAGCCATAGGCCTCCATCACCCATTTCCCCTTCAGCGCATAAAGCTTGGCCCATGCAATTGAGCCAAGTTGAATCCCCTGTGCCCATTCGATAACCTCTTCATCCAGACCTTTTGATAAATCGGCAGGAGAATCGCCTTGCATAAAATCAATCACAACCACATTGAAAAGCTGGGAGCGAATCAAATCGGCTTTCAAAATAGACTCGGCTAAAAAACGCTCCTTCGCCTCTTCAGGGGATCCTGAAAAAGGCACCATCCCAATGGCAATCTTTTCAAATTGGCCTTTCGATACGCCCAAAAAAACATCTGATGCAAAAGACGTTTTTTCCGTTAGAAATAACGTGAGTAAAGTAGCCAGAAGATAAAAATATCTATTCACGACCCATCCCTACCGCAAAACTAAAATGAACACGCAAATCATCGAATACCCCAACTGGAAGCGGGGGAAGCGGACTGGCCTTGTGAACGGCTCGTAATGCTGCCATATCAAAAAAAGTATTTCCTGAACTTTTTTCAACCAAAATAGACTTCGGGTCAATCCGTCCGTTTTTCTTGATGATAAACACAATCATCGCAATAGCCCCTTCTGACTTCAATGAAACCGTGGCCGGAGGAGGCGCCCAGTTCGCGCCAATTTTCTGTTCAAGGCTGCGCAAATAATAAGGATAGTTAAATGAACCACCGCCATGCGCACCCCCATCCACGAGTGTTGTCGCACTCACGCCGTTTGTCGCCGGCAATGATTGCGGGGCAACCGGCAAAGCAGGAGGCTCTTTTGGAAGCGCAGCAATGGGGGGGATTGCGGCAACAGTCTCTCCCTGATGCGTTGAGGAAGGAACAGCAGGAGGCATTGTCTTTTCAGATAAAAGTCTCTGCTTAGGGGAACTTTTTTTTGTCTGAACCTCGACATTGGTTTTCTTCTGATCAACAGGCGTCTGAAGGGGTGGAGACATTAAAGGCGTCGGCAATAGCGGCGATGGCTGCACGACTTTCTCTCTATCGGAGTTAAGCGACTTGGACGCAACAAGAGAAACTTCATACCGCTGCTCAATTTCAATTGGCGGCCGTATAGAGGGCGGCATGATGGAAAAAAGAATGGATAGGAGCAAAAAATGCAGAAGGACCGATGCCGCAATAAGCGACGAGAATTTGATTCCGCACTGCAATTCAACAGAGACATTCTGATCCAATAAAATAGAGTTACTCACGATGATGGCCCTTTTTTAGAGATCAACGGATCTGTGATAATCCCCAATTTATCAATGCCTGATTGTTTGATGAGATCTATGACGGAGACAATAACCCCATAGGGAACGGATTGATCGGCCTTCAGGTCAATGGACGCCCCTTGCATTGAACGAAGCCGCTTTTTAAGATCGGACATGGACAGTGTTTCATCATTGAGTGTGATCACTTGATTTTTTCCAATCGTCAGAATATTGCGTTTTTCAGGGGTAATTGTATTGGTGGCAGATTGAGGTAATGTGAGATCAATCCCCCGATCCATTAGTGGAGCCGTCACCATAAAAATAATCAACAAAACGAGGACGACATCCACAAGCGGAATAATGTTGATTTCCGCCATCAGGTGTTTCTGTCGTGTAGTGGATGTGATCATTATAGGTTATCGTTTAGGCGCCTCATGTCTGATCTTCTCTCTCGGCATCCCGACGTTTCAATGAAGTTGATCAATTCCGATGAAAAGATTTCAAGCTCGACTTCCAATCGTCGAAGCGTATGGGTAAAAATATTATAGAAAACTGCGGCAGGGATTGCCGCTGCGAGTCCTGCCGCAGTTGCAATCAGTGCCTCGGAAATCCCCGGCGCGACCACCGCAATATTTGCCGCCTCTTGTAATCCAATCGCCCGAAAAGAGCTGACGATCCCAACAACCGTTCCAAAAAGTCCAACAAAAGGGGCCGTATTGCCAATCGTGGCTAAGAGATGCAGATTGCTTTCGTGTAAATCCATTTGATGTTGAATGCTACTTTTTAAAACACGCTCCATACGGGCAATGGAGACACCGTCCGCAACGGAGGTTCCGTCATCGGCCAATATTTTCTTCGAATCAAAATCAACCCCAGCGATCAAAGCATCAAATAACTTGCCAATCGGGTCATTGGCACACATGGATTCTGTGTAGTTGGCACGCAATGATGTTGTGTCATTTTTCAAATCTTCCAGCGTTCTTGCCTTCTGAAATGTAGCAATAAAACGGTGATTTGCCGAGCGAATCCGTCGTAAGGAAATGACTTTACAGGCAATAATCAGACAAGTAGCGACCGAGCAGAGTATCAGGATCGCAAGAACAGATAGCGCAATGGGTCCTGACGACGCAACAAAATCAAAAACAGAAAACCGGTCTGAAGGATCCAACTTTATTTACACCCAAGAAATCAAATACCTATTTAGAAAACGAAGATGGCGGGGCCGACGAGATTCGAACTCGCGACTTCCGGCGTGACAGGCCGGCGTTCTAACCGACTGAACTACAGCCCCAGAAAACCACATCATTTTCCCCTTTACCGGAAAATATCACTCATACTAACAGCGCAATAATCGCCTAGGCGGAACAGGGATCGAACCTGTGACCTACGGCTTGTAAGGCCGCCGCTCTCCCGACTGAGCTATCCGCCCGTTTACATTCCGAAAAGCACAATACAATGAACAATAGTTATTGTCAATAAAAACCAATTGCGCCACCTAAAATGTAACCCAATCCGATACAAATTTGGGAGGGTTAGAACTGGCACTTGTTATCATAAAAACGAACAGCGGAAGGCTCTTTCATGGCGTCACCTTTCGTGCTGTCGTCAGAAACCCGGAATGGGCCACCATCCGAAGATGCGGACGAACAGACCGGCCATCTATATTCCACGGCCGAAGCAGGGTCTCAAATGTCTCAATCAGCATAAATCGAGGATCTAAACGAAGTGCTTCCACGACACGTTCTATTTGGGGAACCGTTGGAACAAAGCATAAAAAGATTCCGCCAGATCGCAGTTTTTCAGCGGCATGGGGAACCACACGATACGGCTCTGGCAAATCCAAGACAATACGATCCAATTCGTCGTCCAATATTCCCTGATAAATATCGTGCGGACGAAGAGTCAGCCGTGCATATTCATCCGGCGTTAAATAGGCTTCAATGTTTTTCTTTGCGCGATCGGCAAAATCCTCCCGGATTTCATAGCTGATGACCTGACCTTTTTCACCCACCGCTCGCAAGAGGGGAAGGGTGAGCGCGCCGGAACCAATCCCCGCTTCCAAAACCTTTGCACCCGGATAAATATCGGCCCACATTAAAATCAGTGCCAAATCTTTTGGATAAAGAATCTGTGCGCCACGCGGCATTTTCAGTGTGTATTGTGCCAACGTGGGACGAAACACGAAAAGACGTGTCCCTCCGGTAAGCGTAACCTCGATCCCGTCTTCTTGGCCAATCACGGCATCATGAGCTAATTTTTCGCCTGAAAACTGAAACGTCCCGCCTGTTTTTAGAACAAAACGATATTCTTCTTCGTCTTTATTGACCAGATGAACGGTCTCTCCAGCTGTAAATTTCGGCATTTTAGTTCAACGGCAAAAAATGAACACCCATCCATTCATATCTATCCTGCTGATTCTTTTGTCGGCTCTGGAGAGATCTTCGTCAAAATAGTCTTGATAATTGCTATCGGCATGAAGGCCGCGCCCGCAATCGAACCAATGACAAATCTAAAAAAGAAAAGCAGAAAACTTTGACTTGAAGAGTTTTTTTCTGCTGGAGGCTTTTCCATGACATTGTCTGGGGCAGGCACCCATGGAGATGGCCCCGCTTTTGGTTTTCTACCGACAATGCCTATCGCGTAATCTTCTTTTTGAATCCAGTTTGGCTTGGTATAAATATATTCAATATCTACAAACCCCGCATCCGTATACCATTTTACATATTCATCCTTGGTCGGAAAGAGCATAAAGACTTCAGCCAGAAATCCCCCCAACCAATGATTGGGCTTTATCGGCCCCATATTGAGTGCACGGCCTTCCGGCTTTAAAATGCGGTAGGACTCGGCAATTGCCCTTTGGGGATCAGGCCAATACTCGATACTTCCCGATGAGACATACCGATCAAACTGATCGGTCTCCCACGGTAAGTTTTCCGCATCACCTTGTTGAAAACTCACGTCTTTTAGATGTACTTTCTTCTTTGCGTTTGCCAACTGATAATCGGACTGATCCAGCCCTGTTATATTTTTAGGATCAACAAATTTAATAACCCCCTCTGACGCAAAGCCGCTACCACAGCCCACATCAACGACCTTGAGGTCTTTACTGTCCAACTTCAGGAGGACAAGCATCTTGTCCCGCATCAATGGAGTATGAAAGAAAGGGTTGATAAATGTATCATAAATAATTGATAGATAACGATAAAACCAGTACGCCTCTTCTTTATGTTGTAAAAATCTCATGTGTTAATTCTCCTGTTAGTTTGATCTTAAAAATCTTCCTCGTTACAATCTTCAGACGGCCACGTCTCCTCAAACCCCACCGAGCCTCCCCTTGAAGGGGAGGAATATCACGATGCAACCGCATTATCATTCTGCCGCGACCAACGGAAGCGGGGATAGACTGCGGAGCAGTCGTTCTCGCCTCCGCCCGTCGGCGGATTAAAAGTCTTCGCCAAAGGCTACTTTGCCGGACACACTGACTTGATACGCCGAGACACGGCGTTCAAAGAAGTTAGCCAGCTCTTGAACGTCTTGCAAATCCATAAATCCAAACGGGTTTTTGGATCGAAAGATCGGCGCTATGTCTAACACAGCAAGACGACGATCTGCAATAAATTGCAAATACTGCCGCATATCATGAACCGAAAGCCCCGCCACGCCTTGCTCTAACGCATCACTCGCAAAAAGAAGCTCCGTCTCAACGGCGTCTTTAATCATCGCGATAATTTGAGTCTTCAACGCGGCATCAAAAAGAGACGGCTCTTCGCGGCGTATTGTCGCAATGACTTCATACGCAAAGGCAATATGCGCGCTCTCGTCCCGAAAGACCCAATTGGTTCCTGTGGCCAGACCATTGAGCAATCCTTTTGAACGAAGGAAAAAGACATACGCAAACGCCCCAAAGAAAAATAAGCCCTCAATACAAGAGGCAAAACAGATCAGATTCAACAGAAACTGACGACGATCCGATTCAGAACGAATTTCATCCATTTGGTAGATAGAGTTCAACCACTTAAAGCAAAAATCACCTTTCTTCTTGATAGAGGGAATCCGTTCAATTGCAGTGAATGCCTGGGCACGCATTTCTTCATCGGGAAGATAAGTATCCAGCAATGTTAAGTAAAATTCAATATGGACTGCCTCTTCATAAAGCTGACGCGAAAGATAGACGCGCGCCTCCGGAGAGTTAATATGCTTGTACAGATTCAATACCAGATTATTGGAAACAACCGAATCACCCGTTGCAAAAAAAGCGATCAGACGATGAATGAGATGCTGCTCCGAAGGATTAACTCGTGTCCGCATATCCACCACATCAGTTGAAAAATCCACCTCCTCAACTGTCCAAGTATTTTTAATGGCGGCCTTGTACATCTCAAAGAAGACGGGGTACTTCATCGGACGCAGTGTGAGGTTAATACCGGTGTCTAATATCATAGGAGGACTTTCGTTTCTTTATTTATAAATATGCCGTCATTCCAGCATGATTCTAGCCAGAATCCAGAAATAAAACACTGGATACCGGTCTCCGCCGGTATGACAAATGTAAATGGACTAATGAAACACTCTACCTCCCCCTTAGTTAAGGAGGCAGGGGGGTTGGCTCATCCACACGACTCGCATGAGGCTGGATTTTCCAAAGAACAAGCCACCGCCTCTTGATCTGTCGTAGAGACGGTCGCCTTTGCAATCTCCGTCGCTGGACGAGAGCGCAAATAATACGTGGTCTTTAACCCCTTCTTCCATGCGTGCATATACATAGAAGAGAGTTTTCCAATCGTCGGGCTCTCAATAAAAAGATTCAATGATTGGCTCTGATCAATATAAGATGCGCGATCCGCAGCCATATCAATGAGAGACCGCATCGGAATTTCCCAAACGGTTCGGTAGAGTGCCTTGATGTGATCGGGAATCTCCGTAACCCCTTGAATGGAACCGTCCGCAATCTTGATCTTATTACGAATATCCTCGCGCCACAATCCGAGTTCCTTTAACTCGGAAACCAAATACTGATTCACCTGCAAAAAGTCTCCAGAAAGGGTCTCCCGCCGAAACAGATTCGAAATTTGCGGCTCAATACACTCGTATGCCCCCACGATCGAGGCGATGGTCGCAGTCGGCGCAATCGCAATGAGAAGCGAGTTTCGAAGCCCAGTGGCCTGAATCTTCTCGCGTAAAGCATTCCATCTTGCAGATTCGGTCGGGTTCACGTTCCAATGCTCAAATTGTAATACGCCTTGCGCCGCACGCGTTTCCTGAAATGAAGGATGCGGTGCATACTGGATTGCCAAATCGGAGGACGTGGTTAATGCATGAAAATAAATTTCCTCCTGAATTTTTTTGGACAACGCGCCCGCCTCTGGAGAGTCAAACGGAAGGTGCAGTTGAAAAAACAAATCCTGCAATCCCATCACCCCTAAACCCACTGGACGCCAGCGACGATTGGAATCTCCCGCTTGACCAATCGGATAAAAATTAATATCAATGACCCGATCGAGATAGGTCACAGCAAGAGCAACATTATCCGCCAATTTCTTAAAATCAAATTCGCCGCCACTTAAGTATCGTCCCAAATTAATTGAGCCTAAGTTGCAAACCGCCGTCTCCCCATCTGATGTCACTTCAACAATTTCTGTACAAAGATTGGACGAATGAACAATATTCCCGGACAGACTTTGATTAGATTTGCTGTTGCAACTATCCTTAAATGTGATCCAGCCATTTCCCGTTTCCGCCAAGCATTTCATCATCTTTGCGTATAAATCACGCGCCTTCACCTGACGGGTATATCGCTTTCCCTGTTCCGCCTCAAGATAGACGGTTACAAACGCTTCCCCATAAGTATCAGTCAACGTTGGATTTTCTTTTGGGTCAAAAAGTGACCAAAGGCCATCTTCCTCAACGCGTTGCATGAAGAGATCGGGCACCCAATTGGCTAAATTCAGATTGTGTGTGCGACGAGCGGAATCACCTGTGTTATTTTTTAACTCTAAAAACTCCTCGATATCGGAATGCCACGTCTCAAGATAAACACAGCAAGCCCCTTTGCGCTTTCCCCCTTGATTCACCGCTGCCACAGAAGAATCCAGCGTTTTGAGCCACGGGATAATACCGTTGGAATGACCATTCGTTCCGCGAATCAATGAGCCACGAGAACGAACACGATGATAAGCGACCCCAATGCCACCGGCAAACTTGGACAAATTCGCAATATCCGTATATTTTTGATAGATCGAATCGAGCGTATCCTTTGGGGAATCGAGGAGATAACAAGACGACATTTGCGAATGTTTTGTCGCGGAATTAAAGAGCGTCGGAGAACTCGGCATATACTCAAACGAGGAAATGAGCTGGTAAAACCGAATCGCCTCGGAAACGGTTTTAGAAAGCCCGGACGCCACACGCATAAAAAAGTATTGCGGGGTCTCAATGATCTCCCGTGTTGTCGGATTTTTGAGCAAGTAGCGGTCATAAACGGTACGAAGGCCAAAATATTCAAACAGATCCGTCTGCTCTTCTCGAATGGCATCATTCAACTTTCGCGCATTCGCGGCCACAAACAAGGCCACCTCATCGCAGATGAGCCCCATCTTAAATCCAGCCGCAATAGACTGTGAAAACGATTGGACATCTTGATTGGAAATCTCCTTCTGAATATAGGTGCGCAACAAACGGGCCGCCAACTTGGAATATTCCGGCTCTTCAACAATGAGCATCGAGGCGGTTTGAATCGAGAGATTATCCAACTCCTTTGTCGTGGCGCCATCATAAAGACCGCCAATCGTCTTTGTGGCAATCTTTAACGAGTCCACATGGGACAATCCGCCACAACAACGTGCCACTGCGCGAACAATTTTATTTACATCAACCGGTTCAAAAGAGCCGTCCCGCTTCCGAACCTGCATCGTGGCAGGCGCCTCAAGGCCATCGTGAGATGATTCAGAAACAGGAGGTTCCAAATGGAAATCGTCTAAAGAAACTTCAATATCGGTGGGCATAAAAACTCCTTAAATACTTATAAAAAAAGATAATTCAAAAAACGACTTCTAACCATACCCTTTCCTAAAAACAAGGACTTACAATACGTCATTCTCTTTCAGGCGGCCAACGAGCCGACTCATTACGCCAGGGGGTGCCTACCCCCTCATTACGCCAGGAGGTGCCACCCCCTACCCCCGAAGGACTGTTGCCGCTTCAACCATCTTGATCAGTGCTGGCTTGACCTCTTCCCATTTGCGCGTTTTTAAGCCGCAGTCGGGATTGACCCAAAGATGAGAAGGCTGAATGACGCCAAGCGCGCGCCGCAACAAAACAACCATCTCGTCACAAGTGGGCACCCTCGGAGAATGAATGTCATAGACACCAGGCCCAATTTCGTTTGGATACTTAAAGTCAACAAAGGCATTGAACAATTCCATTCTGGAGCGAGACGCCTCAATCGAAATCACATCGGCATCCATCGCGCCAATCGCCTCCATCATATCGTTAAATTCCGAATAACACATGTGCGTGTGAATCTGCGTTTCGTCACGCACTGACGCGGTTGAAAGCCGAAACGCATCCACAGCCCACGACAAATACAAAGGCCATTTATCGCGTCGAAGCGGCAGCCCTTCACGAATGGCCGGCTCATCAATTTGAATGATCCCTATGCCAGCCGCCTCCAAATCACTCACCTCGTCGCGAATGGCAATGGCAATCTGAAAACATGTTTCTTTAAGCGATTGATCGTTTCGAACAAACGACCATTTTAAAATAGTGACCGGCCCCGTCAACATCCCCTTCATCGGCTTTTTGGTCAGAGACTGCGCATATTTCGACCATGAGACTGTCATAGGATTAGGCCTGGCGACATCGCCAAAAATAACCGGTGGCTTAACACAGCGCGACCCGTAACTTTGAACCCAGCCATTTTTTGTAAAGACAAATCCAGAAAGCTGCTCACCGAAATATTCGACCATATCATTTCTTTCGGCCTCGCCATGAACAAGCACATCCAGCCCCACCTCTTCCTGAAAACGAACGACTTGCTCGATTTCAGAACGCATCGCCTTTTCATAGCTCGCCTGATCTATTTTCCCCGCCTTACAATCGGCGCGTGCTGTACGAATGGCGTCCGTCTGCGGAAACGAACCGATCGTTGTTGTTGGGAAAAATGGCAGACCATACGTTTTATCTTGAATCGCTTTTCGAATTGGATGTGGACTGATACGCGTAAACATTTCCGGGGTTACCTTTTTCGTGCGTTCCCAAACGGCAGCGTTATGTATTTTAATCGAGGTCTTCTTTTGATCCATTGTCCGTGCATTGGCAGAGAGTGCCTCGGCTACCGCTGTCTCGCCCTCGTTAACGGCTCGTGTTACCAAAACCACTTCGTCAATCTTTTCTTTTGCGAAAGAAAGCCACGACAAAATCTCTGGATCCAAATTGGTCTCCGCAGCCAACGAAACCGGCACATGCAGTAAAGAACACGAAGGGGCAATGGTCACCCGCTCGGTTCCGAGCGATGAGACCGCTTGCTGACAAAGTTTAACCGCCGCTGAAAGATCAGACCGCCAAATATTTCTTCCATCAATTACGCCCAACGAAAGAGAAAGCGTTTTGGGGACTAATTTGAGCGCGAACTCGATCTGATCGGAAGCAGCAACCAAATCTAGATGAACGCCACTAACTGGCAGAGAAAGCACCTTTTCTAGGTCGGCATGAAGCCCTTCAAAATAGGTCGCAATTAAAATTTTAAGAGACTGCGAAACCCCAGAAAGCCGTCCGTAGGATAAAGAAAGCAACTCCGAAGTCTTTTTGCTGACTCCAAAAACGAGCGCCGGTTCGTCTATTTGTATTGTGGTTGCCCCTGCCGCAGACAATCGAGAGAGTATCTCTTCATAAACGGGAAGCAGTGCGGGAAGCAAATCGTATCGGTCAATCCCCTCCCCTTTTCCTAACGTCAAAAATGAGATGGGCCCAAGCAGCACAGGCGTGGTGTGAATCCCCAACACTTTTGCCTCAATAAACTGATCAATCGGTTTTGTGGAAGAGAGCGAAAACGATTGGCCTTTCTCAAATTCCGGAACAATGTAATGATAGTTTGTATCAAACCACTTGGTCATTTCCATCGCGGGAACAGAGCCATTTTCCGCATCATGATAGCCGCGCGCCATTGCAAAATAGCGGTCAAGGTCACTCAGTGCCAACGCATTATAGCGTGATGGGATCGCTCCCAATGTCACTGCGGCATCCAAAACCTGATCGTAAAATGAAAAATCGTTGGACGGAATTTGGTTTAGACCGGCCTTTTGTTGAAGAACCCAATTCTCCTTGCGGATGGTCGCCCCCAAAAGATGTAACGCCTCTGCTCCACTTTTTCCATTCCAGTAGGCCTCAACCCCTCTTTTTAACTCCCGATTAAGCCCGATTCTTGGAAACCCTAAATTCGCAGAAATAGCCATCATTACCCCCTAGTTTTTAATAATTTTTATGAGATTTGAAACAAAAGATCGAAAAAATACCCCGTATAAAAACAATGAAGCATATATACCAAAGTCAGAAAATCTTGTCAAGGACGAAAATGTTTTTCATAACAATATATAGTATCATCGAAATAGCATGACCACATCATATTGATAGTTAGTGCCTGAGCAGAAACTCTATTTTTTGTTATTTCGACCAAAGGGAGAAATCTATACCTCAATGTTATTAAGTCCTTTAGATTTCTCACTGCGTTCGAAATGACATCTGTTCTTAGAGTTCATTTCTCAACATGGCTTTTTACACCGATCCCAAATAAGCAGACTGTACCATTGGATTTTTCAGGAGCAAAGAGGCCGCATCCGAAAGAACAATTTGTCCAGTCTCGATTACATATCCGCGATTGGCCAAAGCCAGCGCGGCATGGGCATTTTGTTCCACCAAAAAAATCGTCTTCCCTTGTCGGCTGATCTTGGAAATCATCTCAAAAATTTTTTCGACCATCACGGGAGAAAGACCCAACGATGGCTCATCCAAAAGCAAGAGTTTCGGATCCGACATCAAGGCACGGCCAATGGCCAACTGCTGCTGCTCCCCGCCACTTAATGTGCCGCCGCGTTGCAAACGCCGTTCAAATAAAATGGGGAAGAGCGAAAAAATCTCATCGCGCATGGCCTTCTTTTTCTGACGATCTCGCTCGATATATCCGCCCATCTCCAGATTTTCTAAAATGGTCAACTCCGGAAAAATATGGCGTCCTTCTGGAACATGCGCAATCCCTTTTTTTACAATCTCATGCGGGGGCAGACCCGAAATCGTCTCTCCGCAAAAAGTGATTGTTCCCGATTGCGCTGGAATAATGCCAGAAAGCGTCATTAAAGTCGTTGTCTTCCCCGCGCCATTGGCGCCAATTAAGGCAACGACTTCCCCCTGCTGAACCTCAAGCGAAATTGCTTTTAGAACACAAACCGCGCCACGAGAAACGGTTATATCAGAAAACAAAATCATGAAGCCACCGCCACCTTTTGACAACCCAAATAGGCCTCAATCACTTGCGCATTTTCCAAAATTGTTTGTGGCACCCCTTCGGCAATTTTCACACCATGATCCAATACGACAATATGATCTGAAATTCCCATGACCATCTTCATATTATGTTCAATCAGAAACACGGTAATATTTCGTGATTGAATTTTTTTGATTAAGGCCATGAGTTCTTCTGTTTCCTTCGGATTCATCCCCGCGGCTGGTTCGTCCAACAAAAACAGCGTCGGCCCCGCAGCCAATCCGCGCGCAATTTCCAACCGGCGTTGATCACCATAAGAGAGTGATCGCGCTTCTGCATTGATCTGTCTGGAAATGCCAACAAAGTCTAATAATTCAGTGGCCTTCTTGCGAAGCGCCCCCTCCTCCGCATAAAAAGATGCGCCTCTAAAAATCGCCTTAAAGAAACTATTTCGAGTCGGAAGACTGCTCATGTAACCGCCCACCATCACATTTTCAATGACGGTCATATCCGGAAAGAGTCGAATATTTTGAAAGGTGCGTGAGATGCCCGATCTCGCGATTTGATAAGACTTCAAGTTTGTAATGGCCTGACCGTTAAAAGAGATCGTTCCTGCCGTGGGGGGGATTGCGCCAGTAATGCAATTAAACAGGGTCGTTTTCCCAGCGCCATTGGGACCAATCAAACTGGTGATTTTGCCCTGCTCGACATTCAAAGAAACCGCATCAACCGCCCTTAGTCCGCCAAATGTTTTGGCGACTTCTTGAATCTGTAAAAGTATCATCTTTTGGAGTCGGAAGTTATCACACGGTTCCCAATAGGGTCAAGAAAATGGTTCCGCTAAAATTGTGGTTCAACTGCCTGTTGACGTGGGAAAGTACGGCTTGTTAGCATCGGCTACCATATGAGTAGAGGCTATCATCGAAAATCCACTTTCTGAAAAACAATGTGTTCCCTGCCGAGGCGGCATCCCTCCCCTAAAAGGAGAGGCGCTGACCAAACTCGCAAAACAACTCCATCCAGACTGGAATGTTATCAATGAACACCATCTGGAACGGGAATATCTGTTTGAGGGATTTAGAAAAGGACTCGATTTTACAATCGCCGTGGGAGAGATGGCCGAGGAGCAAGGACATCACCCGGATATCTACCTTGCGTGGGGAAAAGTAAAGTTAACGGTTTGGACACATAAAATTAACGGCTTGACGGAAAGTGATTTTATCTTTGCCGCCAAAGCCGATTCATTATTAAAGGAGAAAAAATGAGCATACTCGTCACAAAAGAAGCACCCGATTTCACAGCCGCCGCAGTCATGCTGGATGGAACCATAAAGGAAAACTTTAAGTTGTCTGATTTAAGAGGACAATATGTCGTCCTCTTTTTTTATCCGCTTGATTTTACATTTGTCTGTCCCACCGAGATCATTGCACACGATCATCGGATTGACGAATTCAAAAAACGAAATACACAGGTGGTCGGTATTTCCATTGATTCCCACTTTACGCATGCCGCTTGGAGGAATACCTCGCCGGATAAAGGTGGCATCGGCCCAATTCAATATCCACTGGTGGCCGACATGAAACATGAGATTACAAAGGCGTATGGCGTCGAGCATCCTGCTGGGATCGCACTTCGAGCCTCTTTTCTCATTGACAAATCTGGGATTGTTCAGCATCAAGTGGTGAATAATCTTCCACTCGGAAGAAACGTTGACGAGATGTTGCGCATAATTGATGCATTGCAGTTTGTCGAAACGAGTGGGGAAGTCTGTCCCGCAGGTTGGAAGAAAGGCCAGTCCGCCATGAAACCGACCGCCGATGGCGTGGCTTCTTATCTTTCCTCTAACGCAACAACCCTTTAATCCGCCAACGGGCGGAGGCGAGGACGACTGCTTCGCAGTCTATCCATCGGGCGGTGCAGTCACCTGCGGGTTGCTGGGACAATATACGGTGTCGTTTCGTAAGGGCGAAAAACCTTTCGCCCTTACAACGCGCCCCTACGAATAGATCTCTTTCATCAGAACGGCCAACGCTTCTGGATTATTATCTGTCGTCGCAAGTCGTTTTTTTGCCTCTTCCAATGCGGGGAATGCAAAATCGGGCAAAATGGCTGTAATGCCGGAGTCCTTCGCGCTTTTCTCAACGATTCTTCGGGCAAGCCTTCGACTCGGCTCTGGAATTTCGTCTAAAAACCGAAATGCCCCTTTCGTCCAATCCATCTCCTCTTCAATAAAGACAACCACTTCATCAGAATCGCTTTTTGCGTCCCGCAGTTTGGTTTGACAGGAGAGCCGATAAGGGGGGGTCGGTAGGGCTGCCTCTTCCAGCATATTCTCTTCGTCGAGATCAACCGGGGAGAGACGATCCATCCCGTCTCGCACAAATACACGACAAGTGCTGCACGTTGCAAAACCGCCGCAATCATGTCGCAGCTCAACGCCTAGTTTGTCGGCCGCGTCTAAAATGCTGGTCTCTACCTCCACCTCTCCGGTTATGTTATTGGGGTAAAATGTAATCTTTGGCATGAATTTTCTCGCTAAGAAATAGTTGTTCTCTTCCACAGATAATAAAGCGGAACGAGCGTTAAAGGAAAGTAACTAATCGCCATTCCCATCCAAGACACAATCTGCAAATAGGCAAAATCGGCCGAAAGATAACGAATGAGCCACGGCGCGGATAAATCCAAAAAAGTCGTGAGAAAGGCAATCACAATCAGCGGTAGCTTAATCCTTCTCACAAGCGGTGCCGCAGAAAAAAGATGTGTCAATACGAGAAGCACAATCCCTTCAATATAAGCATGAAAATGCGTCACCTCTAGCAATTCCATAAACTCTTTTGGAAATGACATCTCGTCTGCCCCGCCCCGATAGTGATTCGCAATTTCCGCAGGGTTTGCGCCAATACGATAAATTGAAATAAAAATAAACGAAAGATGCCCAACCAGCGCAAAGACCATAAAAAGCGTATAGATCACACGGATTTCCAGCGAGGTCTGCTTTAGCCAATTTCCTTTTTGTGTAAAATCATTCATGTGTGGCTACGGCCACTCCGAATACGACTGCTTCGCAGTCTGTCCCCACTCCCGTTGGTCGTGGTCAAGTGATAATACGATTGCCCCAAATAAATTATCCATACAACAATAGAGTCCTTCGACAAAAGAATTTAAGGACTCGCGACGGACGTTCCGCCGATCTGCGTTACCGCATTAAAAAGTGAGAGTGCTTTTCTTGTCGCGTAAGTCACTCCACGAGAAGAAAGCGTCGCACCGCTGACGGATTGTATATCATTTCCAAGTCGCAGCGCATCCTCTTTTTTCTTTCCCTTAAATTGAGACAAGAATGAAGGATATCGCACTTCCGACCCTTGTGATTCTCGATAAATTAACACCTCCACGGTGTTAATTGATCCATCTGGGTGAATTCCAATCAGCAGGGTGATCGGCCTTACTTTTCCAATCACCTCAATCGGAAAGGCATAAGAAATATTGTGATCTCCATTCTTTCCAACGATGTATCGAAAGTGGGGATCGGAAAAACTGCGGCCTGCAATCAGTGAAGCCTTTTTCTGTTGTTCCGCCGTGAGCGTCATCTCTTTTGTATCAAAATGATCCGCATCCGGCATCATCTTGGCCAGCGCCTCTTCTTCGGTTAAATAAACGGTCGCTCCCAACGAGAGGGAAGGCAACGCCATCGCGAATAAGAAAACCGCCGCCCGAGTTAGAAATTGTCGCCGATTCATTCCGCCCGGCCAAGCCGATGTTGTAAAAGTCTGTCCATCGTCTCGAATGATTGCCGCTGCAATATCGGGTAATTTTTCAAATAGCAAAAATCCCTCCCGCAGCGGACGCTCCGCTTTTTCTCCTATGACATAAAGGGCTGTGGAAAGTGCGTCCGATTCGGCGGCGGTTTTCGCTAAGACACTTGCGGAATAAATTCCGTTTGCTGTGATGGGGGCTTTTGTATGGGGATTTGTAATATGTCCAAATTGTTCCGCATTTCCAGAGGTTGAAATGGCTTGATTGCAAAGGGTGATGGAAATAGATGCTCCATCTTCCGGGCTTTCAATGGTAACCGGCCAGCCTGAAAGACCGGGTGGAGTCCCCAATCCATAGATTGTACTTCGACAACTAATTTTCGCACGAGAGATACCAAAATGATTGAGCCGATTGATCGCCTGATCAATGGCGACTCCTTTTCCAATGGCTCCTAAATCTAATCCACCTGGAATTTTTCCGCAGCGAATATCAAATGCCCCGTTTGTTATTTTTGAATATTTTTCGGCGATTGCGAAAAGGGATCGTATCTCCGGGTCATCTGATAAAATCCCGCTCGCAGTGGACGCTCCACGATTGATTTTGGAGATTTCGCTATCGGGTCGGTAGATGGAGAGTCGTCGATCGAGTCGAGCGATTTCTCTAAAGGCGGCTTCCACCCCCTGTTCACATTGTTTGATTTCTCCGTAGGCAACGATTTCAAACGGAGACCCCATTAAATATTGTATTCTTTTGTAGTAGCGATTCATTGAAATCATTGAACCACGGTATGTAGGGGCGAACCTATGTGTTCGCCCCTACCCATCAGGGCAGACACACAGGTCTGCCCCTACGGAAACCGCGTCGCATGTTTCACTGCGAACCACGGTATGTAGGGGCGAACCTATGTGTTCGCCCCTACCCATCAGGGCAGA
>JBBTIN010000036.1:0-13607 GCA_038059935.1 Nitrospirota bacterium | reverse complement strand
CACACAGGTCTGCCCCTACGGAAACCGCGTCGCATGTTTCACTGCGCCCAACGGGAGCGGTCATAGACTGCGACAGCAGTCGTTCTCGCAGGCGGCCGTGCCGCCCTAGAACATGTAGGCGATACCCAGATTGGTTCGCTTTCCTTTATTTCCTGTTGCCGCTCCATTTTCCCATTGCTCTTGATCAATCTTGATCGCAACGTCTGGAATCGGGAAGTAAGCAACCCCAAAGGTTGTAACCTTCCGATCATTTTTCGGATCGGCAGTAAATCCCGCGGGGACCGCATCTTGCGTGTTGAACGCTTCGTATCGAACAAATGGAACCAGTTTATCTTTAATTCGATAGGCGACTTCAACTGTTGTCCCCACGATCTTCTCTCCAATCGACTTATTTCCGGCCGTCGAAGTTCCAATAAGTCCATTCAGATTTTTGACATCGTCAATATTGACTTCTGCGTAAACCGCCTGAAGATCCCATCCCCATTTGCGGAAACGAAGATCGGCCGTAACAATACCCACCTCTGATTTACCACCGGAATTGGCGGCATCCCCTTTTCCTTGATACAGAGAAAGCCCTGCGCTCAAAGGCCCAACATATTCCAGCCGCCCGACGTATGCAACATGGTCAGAAGGGGCCTCATTTAATTTTCCGCGCCCACTTCGGATGCCATCTTCTGCGGTAAACTTTTTATCGTTCAGACCTGAAACGACGTAGAAACGGTATCGAAGTCCCAAGTCTGCTGATCCGCCAAAAATACCGAAACCTCCCTCACTCCACGTGCTAGGGATAATCGTGCGTTGCACATAAGGCCGTTCCACACTATAAAACAGTGTTGGCTCATGGTATTCATTCAATGGGCCAACCGGCATCAACATCGAGCCGGCACGAAGATTCAACGCCGGGTTCATTAGAAAATCAATATAGACATATTCCAGCTCCATGTCCCTCGCCGAATGCTCAAAATCAACCTCCGCATTCAGAATGATTTTATCGGTGAAAGTATATTCCCATCCTAAAACCATTCGGTGCGCATCTATTTGAGCCGGATCACTCTCTTTAGGCAGATTCGATCCTTTGGGAGAATTGTAGTGCACCTCTCCATATCCGTGAAAGTGTAACTTCGATTCTTCTTTTTCCATGGCCATTGCTGCTGTTGCAGAGACCAGCAAAGCGGCTGCTACCAATCCGATCTTACTTGTAAACTTCATTTTTTCAATCTCCTTATTATTCTATAAATTAGAGCAAACAATTTGCTCCTCTGCATGACATACCATTATGCTAATACATTCGTCAGTGTGTCCTCTCGAAAGACCACTGTATGGGTCGCTGTGAGTTCAATACGTACCTTTGTCCCGACCGTGTAGACCGCAAGTGAGTTTTCACTGCTATGTACAATCTGTCCAGAGGCAAGGGATATCTCATACAGATTTTCTGACCCGCGAAATTGCTTAGAGATAATCGTTGCTGATCCGTCCAAATCAGGAACAAGATGTACGTCGTCGGGTCTCACCATCACGACAATATCGGCACCCTGATCTCGATTTTGTTGATTTTGAAAACAACCGATCTCCGTATGAATTGCGCCGTCCGACTTAATTTCTCCTTTAATGAAATCAGCCGATCCGACAAAATCCGCAACAAATGGGGTCTGCGGCAAATGATAAACCATCTCCGGTGTATCGAGCTGTTCCAGCCGTCCGGAATTTAAGACCGCAACCTGATCGGCCATCGCAAACGCCTCCTCATGATCGTGCGTGACCAAAATTGCCGTGATGCCAACCCCTCTTAAAATCGTGTGCACCTCCTCACGCATTCTCGTGCGCATATCAGGATCGAGACTGGAAAACGGTTCGTCCAACAAAAGAACAATAGGGTTCGGCGCAAGCGCGCGCGCCAAAGCGACCCGTTGCTGCTGTCCTCCGGAAAGTTCGTGTGGGTAAGTGGTTCCAAATCTGCTCAACGAAACCAGATGCAGCATCTCTGAAACTTTTTTATCGCGTTCTAATTTTCCCAATGAATGCAGGCCAAACGCAATATTTTGATGAACCGTCAGATGCGGAAAAAGTCCGCCATCCTGAAAGACCATCCCGACTTTTCGATTCTCCGTCGGAACGACTTTCCCCGGCACATTCATATTCAGACCGCCCAATAACACCGTTCCAGAATCAGGAGATTCAAACCCGGCAATGAGACGAAGCAGCGTCGTCTTTCCACTGCCGCTGGGGCCAAGCAGCGCAAGCACTTTCCCTCGTTCAACCGAAAATGAAACATCGGTCACCGCAGCCATATTGGCGTGGGGATATCTTTTTGTAACATTTGCAAGTTGAATGAGAGCCATTTTAATGTCTAAACCGAGTGGGTCTGGTTAAAAGAATGACCGGAATCAAACCAAGGAACACCAACGTCAGCGACGGAAGCGCGGCCTGCTCCCACGATCCTTCCGACGTGAATTGAAAAATTTGCACCGCCAGTGTGTCCCATCCAAAAGGCCGAGTCATCAACGTAATGGGCATCTCCTTCATCACATCCACAAAGACCAACAATGCCCCGGAGAAAATCCCGCCGCGCACCAACGGAATTTGTATTTTTCTCATGATGCGTAGCGGGGTTGCGCCTAAGCTTCTTGCGGCCTCACTGATATGCGGTGTGATACGAACCATCGCCACATTAATGGAGTTGT
This sequence comes from Nitrospirota bacterium, assembly GCA_038059935.1. GTDB lineage: Bacteria > Nitrospirota > Nitrospiria > SBBL01 > SBBA01 > JACPZM01. The sequence continues at coordinate 10,926 of JBBTIN010000036.1, read as the reverse complement.
AGGACAAAACAATAAATCGAGATAAATAACCGAGCATCATCGCGCTGATCGTTCCCGTCATCAGAGAACCGGTGATTCCCAACCCATTTGTTAGGCGATGATCAATAAAGGTCACCAGCATGATTCCTCCCACGGCCAGAATCGTTCCGGGAAGGGCATAGCCCAATGTTGCAAATCGAACCAGCAAGGAAGTTTTTAGCGGAGCGTCTGCTGCAAGTTGCGCGGATATTCGTTCCGAATAAACGAGAAGGAGTCCCAATCCCGTTGTGAGTAAGGCCGCCATCGTGGCCAATAAGATTGAGCGATTCAGTAATCCAAGATAACGAAGATCAAAAGCGGAGCGTCCGCCGCGAAAGGAATCAAACCCCATTGAAGCCTTGTTAAAGAGTTCAACAACTGGAATGATAAATGCGAAAAGCAAAATGATGATGCAATAGATCGCCACCCCGATACGAGGAATGCCTGTCAAAGCTGTACGGACAACGGGGGCGGGTGGTTTGTCTGCGGGCGTATAACGACGCCTTCGCCTTGCGGCCTCTTCCAAGAAAACCAAACAAAATACCAGCAATACTAAAAATGAAGAAAACTTTGCCGCAGCATTTAATGAAAAAAGTGAGAACCATGCCTTGTAGATCGTGGTCGTAAAGGTATCGTAATTAAAAATAGAAACTGCGCCAAAATCGGAAAGGGTTTCCATGAGAACAAGCATCAGGCCACTGATAATCATGGGGCGAGACATCGGAAGCGTGATCTTAAAGAGAGTAACCATTGGATGTTTGCCAAGCGATCGCGCCACTTCGTTTGCTCGAACCCCTTGTGTTTGAAATCCGTTGCGCGCAAAGAGATAAACGTAAGGATAAAGTGCTAACGTCATGACCCAAATAATTCCGCCAGTTGAACGAATGGGAGGCAAGATTACGCCGCTCCCCTGCTCCCATAGAAATTGTTGAATCGGGCCTGTTCGGTCAAAAAGAGAGAGACTGACGAAGGCCAGCACATAAGTGGGAATCGCCAACGGCAAAACGAGTGCCCAATCAAAAAAAGAACGCCCGGGGAAATCGAATGTTGTTGTGAACCACGCCAGAGAAACTCCCAACACTGTGGTTCCAATGCCCACCCCCAAAAGAAGCCACATCGTATTGATCATTACTTCAGAAAGTCCCGTCTTGAAAAGATGAATAAAAATATCATCCACGGGAGTCCACCAAGAAAAAAGGATAACCAACAAAGGCGCCGCAGTGATACTCACCACCAAATAAAGCGGAGCGTCCGTTACGAGAGGAATAAGTCTTCTCATTTATAACCGGCTCTGTCCATCAATTTAACGGCATCTACTTGTAGCCGCCCTGCGTTTTCCATATTGATCATATCTTGTTTGAATGTCCCCCACTGTGCCACTTTGGGATCGGGTGCAACAGTTGGATTTGCGGGGTATTCTAAATTGAGATCCGCAAAAAGATTCTGCGCTTCTTTTGAAGAAAGCCATTCCATAAATAAAATCGCCGCCTTTTCATGTTTTGCATGTTTTGTCAGCCCCGCACCGGTAATGTTGACGTGAACGCCACGATCCGTTTGATTCGGCCAAAAAAGGGCCAAAGGGCTGTTCGGTTTTTTCTCGATGAGACGGCCATAATAATAGCTATTCACAATACCGACATCGCATATCCCTCCCGCAATCGCTTCCATCACCTGCGTATCGTCCGAGAAGACATCGGTTGCCAAATTTTTGATCCAGGAGGAGATCACCTTTTCCGTCTGCTCCATTCCTAAATTGGCGATCATCATGGCCGTCAACGATTGGTTGTACACTTTTTTAGAGGTTCGCAGACAAAGCCGTTTCTTCCATTTTGGCTCTCCCAATGCTTCATAAGTGGAAAGATCGGAAGGACGCACTTTTTTCGTGTTGTAAACAATGGTTCTGGCGCGGATGGAAAATCCAAACCATTGATTGTTTGGATCACGCAAATGTGCTGGGATATTGGCCGTGAGCGTGGGAGAGTGTACCTTCTTTAAGACGCCTTCTTTCGCGGCCTTCCAGAGCATACCGGCATCCACGGTTATGAAAAGGTCAGCCGGTGTGTTTGCTCCTTCAGAAAGCAGGCGTTGCAGCAGTGGCCCCTCTTTATCGGTGGTAAATCGAATCTGAACGCCTGTTTTTTTGGTGTAGGCATCAAAAACCGGTTTAATGAGTTGTTCCATCCGTGCGGAATAAACCACGATTTCATTCTCCGAATTTGCTGCGGATAAAACATGTGGCCAATGCACAACAAATGAACCCACGACGAACATCACCCCGCAGCAGACGCTCCGCAGAAAGATTTTTTTCATAGAAATGAGATTTGTTCTCAATATCATTTTTCCCCCTAAAAAAAGTTAAAAAACTTCAGGCTTTTTTGCACGAACACAATTTTGACACTCTCCGTAAAGCTCCAATCGGTGTTTCTTAAGAACAAAGCCATTTTTTTTCGCAATCTTTTCCTGCAATTTCTCGATATCGGGTGATTCAAACTCGACAATTTTTTTGCACTTTTGGCAAATAAGATGATCATGATGTTTTTTATTCAGAATATTGTCATAGAGAACTTGCTGGTCCCCAAAATGACGCTGTTGTCCAATCCCCAATTCGCAAAGCAGATTGAGCGTTCGATAGATCGTCGCCACTCCCAAATGAATCTTTTCACGCGCAATCTGGTGGTAAAGGTCTTCTGCGGAGATATGGTCGTTTTTCAAGAAGGCCTCCAAAATAATCTCCCGTTGCCGAGTCAATTTCAGATGCTTCTTGGCCAACTCAACCTTCAGCAGGTTTTCTTTTGTTTTTATTTTTTCTTTCACTTTAGAAGTGGTTACACTCATTTTTTGAAATTTCAATTATGATAATCATTATCATATAACACAACATAAGTCGGATCGTCAATCTTTCCGCAGTGGACGCTCCATCAGCAAGACCATAACGCCACCGACATTGGAACTGTTTTGAGACATTCTGGCTTGATTTGTTAAGTATTTCGAGATATTCTTGATATGATGCTACAGTAAGGAAATAGTGATGCGCACAACGCCTTGACTCTATGAAGCGACTGTCCGATTATGAAGGCCGTACCATTCGCCTGACAGATGAGCGATTGGAACATATTTTTCGGCATCCCGATGGGTTAGGCCATTTGATCTGATTTTTTTGTAAACAAATAGAATAATAACGACATGGCCGAAATGCTCCAGACAATCACTGCGCCGCTGGGCAGATCCGCAATAGATGAAACGATCAAACCGAGTCCATATCCGAGAACACCGATCAAATAAGCGATCAACAACGCTTTTTTCCCTTCGTGTTTGCGGCTGCCAAGCGCGGGAATAATCAGGCTGGCAAAAACCAGATAGACTCCAACCAATTGCACGGAACAGGTGACCGCTAAAGCAAATAAAAAATAAAATCCGACCTTTCTGTAAGATTTTAATTGAAACCAGACCCCCAAAATAAAAAGAGTCGCTAAAACAACATGCAACAGATCGCTCCATGTGATCCACAAGATTTGCCCCACCAGCATCTCTTGTAATTGTTCGCCACCATGGGGATGATTTGCCAGTAATAAAATACTAGCAGTTGCCGCCAGTATAAAAGAAACGCCAATTTCAGCCTCCTGCATCTGTGGGTGGTATTTTTCCAATAAACTCAATCCCCACGCGGCCAACAAGGCGCTGCCAATTGCTGCGAGCTGCACCTCCCATCCGTGCGTCTCAAAACCCATACGCGAAGCAAAAATAATGCCCAACCCGGTAATTTGCGCAATGGCCAAATCTATAAAGATGATGCCACGTTTCAATACCTCATGCCCCAGTGGCACATGCGTCGCGAGGATCAATAGCCCCGCGATAAACGCCGGTACCAAGATGCCAAGATCAAGTGTATCCGCCATTAGAACTGCCCCTTTCTCGGGGCAGGAGATCCAAGTAGTTGATCAAGGAGCCGATCAAACCATTGTAATAAGGTTTCATCTGTTGCCGGACTAAAATCTACTGCAACAGCACGAATACCGGTTTTCTGGGATAACCAATGGACCGCCTTACCTTCCTGATAACGGGTATACAAAATCATATCGGCTGGCGTTTGTTGTAAACCGGAAACCAATCGGCTTAAATAGGCGGTGGTGGGGGGAATACCCGGTTTCGGCTCCAGCGTCGCAACGCGTATCAGCCCCAGCCATTGTTCCAGATAAACCCAATCGCTATGGTAGACAACAATCACTTTTCCTCTTAAAGCTTCTGTCTTTTTATCCCATTGGGTTTTGGCGTTTTGCCATTCCTCCGTAAAGAATTTCAGGTTCTGTTGATAATTGGTTTGATTCGCCGGGTCAATTTTTATCAGTCTGTTCGTTAAGTCTTTGGCAATTTGCAGGATGCGAACGGGATCCAAATGAATATGGGGATTGCCGGCGGCATGGATATCACCTAAACTGCGATCAAGTACCGTCGGTTTTTCCAGTAATGTCACCTGCTCCGCCGCCATGAAATGGCCCGTTTGCCCCGGTTGAATCTTTGGGTTTCCGGACTTGCGCAATAAGAGCGGCAGCCAGCCACCTTCCAATTCCGCGCCGGTACAGACAAGCAGATCGGCCTGTCGCGCCTTGGCAATCAGACTGGGGCGCGCCTGAATCTGATGGGGGTCTTGTTGATTTGTCGTTGCACTGTAGATCGCCAGATGTTCACCCCCAAGCGATTTTGCCAATGAAGCCCATTCCGGTTCGCAAGAGAGTACGGAAATCTGCGCCTCAACTGGACTTGCAAGCAGAAGCATGAGGAGTAACGAAAGTAAGATTTTTTTATTCATATGATGTGTAATATGCCTTTCCTAAAACTGATGCGCGCCATGACTGCCCAGGCTATGGGTATACTGCAAAAACGTCTGATCATCTGCATTTTCAGAAGATTCATCATGGTTGTATTGCAGGCGAATACGGCTAAACTCGCTGGGCAGCCACTCTATCATGGCACTGTAACGCTTGGGCGTATGGCCTTCGTTATCTAATCTGGCTTCAGATAATATGTGATAATCTGATCCATCGTTGTCACTCTCTAAATGGTCATACCGAAATCCTGTTCTCCATTCTGGCATAAACTGATAAACTGTTTGTACATACCCCCCTTTTTGATGACCGTCATAATCAGTGTTTTCCAATGGGGAACTCTCAAGCAGCGTGACGGTTCCCGCTTCACGGCGGTCAAAATATTCCAATTGAACTTTAAAATTACGATCCTTGGCGTTGCCATTGGGCGCCCATTTATAGACGATATCAATGGCCGTGATCTTGCTGTTACCCGCAAAGGAAGGGATTTCGGGAGATGCACCGTGGCCATGTCCACTGCTGATACGATTTGTTATATCATCGGCGTTCCAGTGGCCCAATCCCAAAAGCCAGCTGTTTTCAATGCCAATGTCGCCGCCCATATTGGCAAAAACAGTCCATGCGCCAATATCCTCTTGCTCACCTCCCGCTGGAAAACGACTGCCACTAAACGCCTCCGCGCCCAGTTGCAAAAAGGTATTTGTTGTGGCTACAAAACTGACTTGCAAACCGTTATCGCGTAATTGATGGACGAACAAACCCCGATAAATTAGCGGCGCATCGCCAAAATCCCATGCATGTTCGTGCTGCTCATTGAGATAGCCGATTGCCGAGAAAAAATGTCCTGCTGTTATTGTCAGACCATGTCCCAGCCCCAGCGTTTGAATGAAGGCCTCCTCCAATCCCAGTTCCGAGTGGCCCGCATGTTGATCAATGATCAGTGCTACCCTTCCATAAAATTTATCATCCACATTGCCGCTGATCGCCAGCTCCGTGTGTCCCAGTGAAAGCCCTTCTTCACCCAGACCGGATTCTCCCCCCAGTGCAAATCCAGGGAGTGTATATGCCTCCGGGTTATTATTAAAGTTGGCATAACGCCCATCTAGAATGAGACTCATCGCGGGGTTAAAACTGTTATCCGTTTGTTGCTTCACTGGCGGTTTATCATCCACTGCAAAAGCCGGGTAAAAATTGAATAAGGCAATGGCAACAGATGCCACAAGTAATTTAATACGCATTAGTATATCTCCTTTTTATGGCTTGGCAGCCAGAGGCGATGGGTCTGTCCTTGTCTGCCGATGTAATTCTTACGATATTAGGTTAAAACTCTGGAATGAAGTCTTAAGCGGGTGGGCCGCGAGGGGGATGCGGAGAGAATGTGGGTGTTGAATAAAATGAGTTGGGCCGAATTTCGATGGCAGTAAAAACAGGAAGGGACTCCTGATCTAAAAAGGGGTTGGCGCTCTCGATAAAGTGAGAGGCCGTGCACAAGATATTGCAGGCCGGGTCGGCATGCTGATCGGCATGATGCGCGGCTCCATGATGTGCTGAAAAATGATGGCTTGCCGACATCATCATTGGGCCAGCGTTGACTCCCATCATCAATACGATGAGGAGGCAGGCTACTTGTTTTAGGGAGAGGCGTTTCATGATTGAGTGAGCATATTCAAATCAAACAGACTGGGCTGCTTGACCTCGGCTTCATCCAATGGGATTGGATATTTCCCTGTAAAACAAGCGTTGCAGAAATGATGATTTTGCCCCGATTCCGAGTGATAGACCGCTCGAAACATCCCCTCCATGGAGAGATAGGCTAACGAGTCAGCCGTAATGTATTTTCGAATTTCGTCCATGGCGTGCGTTGCGGCAATGAGCTCATTGCGATTGGGCGTATCAATCCCATAAAAACAAGGGGAAAGAATTGGAGGCGCACTAATTCGCATGTGTACCTCTTTTGCCCCTGCCTCACGAATCATCTTCACAATTTTTTTGCTGGTCGTCCCCCGCACAATCGAGTCATCTATTACGACAACCCGTTTCCCTTCTAAAACCTCTCGGACGGCATTCAACTTCACCTTCACGCCAAAATGGCGAATGGCCTCCTTCGGCTCGATAAATGTACGCCCAACATAATGATTGCGAATCAGACCGACATCGTAAGGAATTTTTGCCGCCTCCGAAAAACCTAACGCGGCCAACACGCCCGAATCAGGAACGGCAATGACAATGTCCGCGGCAATTGCGGCCTCTTTAGCCAACTCGTATCCCAATCGTTTTCGCACCCCATAAACCGACTGCGAAAAAATAATACTATCAGGCCGCGAGAAATAGACAAATTCGAAAACACATTGTGCCGGTTGCACTTTCGGAAAGGGTTTAAAAGAAGTGATCCCCGATTCATCAATCTGAATCACTTCCCCCGGTTCAATATCCCGTATATATTTCGCCTCAATGAGATCAAAAACACAGCTTTCAGAAGCCACTACATATCCAGTTTTCAATTGCCCTAAAAGAAGAGGACGAACCCCATACGGGTCTCGAACAGCAATCAACACGGCTTCGGAAAGAAATAATAAAGAATACGCCCCGCGCACACCGGCTACGGCATCTACAATGCGATCCACCAATGTGCGAGCCGTTGATCTCGCAAGACGATGGAGAATCACTTCGCTATCTACCGTAGATTGAAAGACCGATCCCGACGCTTCTAATGAGGTTCTAAGCAAGTCCGCATTAACCAAATTCCCATTATGCGCCATTGCAATCGTGCCAAAAGCATGCGTGCCGACCAACGGCTGAACATTGGCTCGCCCATCGTCTCCCGCCGTTGAATAACGGTTATGACCCACCGCAGAAGATCCGACCAGTGCGGCCAGATTGTTCTCATTAAAGACATTGGCGACCAGTCCGACTCCTTTCTCTTGATGAAATTTTTTGCCATCGTAGGACACAATCCCAGAAGCTTCTTGTCCGCGATGTTGCAACGCATAAAGACCCAAATAGGCCAGATTCGCCGCATTGGGATTTCCGAAAACCCCAACAATCCCACATTCTTCATGCAATTGATCGTTTTCTTTCATTTCGTGTTTTTATCAGAAGACATAAAATGCTGACTGAACCCGGTTTGATAAGCGTTCGCCATTTCTTCCATTGACAAAGAAATTGCTACTTTATCACCCCGCAGCGGACGCTCCGCCACCTGAACCGTAAGATGCGACCCGGTACTCCCCGTCTTTCCTAACACAAGACAAGATAAATCCGATTCCCGCAACATTTTTTTCAGCGAATCCATGTTGTCGTTTGAAGCGGTGACTAAAACGCGTGATGGCGATTCGGAAAAAAGAAAGGCATCCATGCGAATGTTCGGTCGTTCAATAGTAATGGTCGCACCCCTGCTTGAAAAGAGGCAGCATTTTGCAAGTGTCATCACCAATCCCCCTTCGGACAAACTCCGTGCAGACGAGAAGATGTCCTGTTCAATGGCAGACAATATCAACTGTTGAAGATTTTTTTCTCGATCCAATCGCAATAACGGCGGGGCACCACGCTCTTGAGAATAAATCTCTTTTAAGTAAGCCGACCCCCCCATCTCTTCCATCGTTTCGCCAATCAGAATAATCGTTTCTCCCTCATCTTGAAAATACGGGGGAAGTGGCGGGCGACTTGCGGAGCGTCCGCTGCGGGTTGTGCCCGCCTCTATCAGCCCAACCACGCCGACAACGGGTGTCGGGTAAATATCTAAACCGTTTGTTTCGTTATAGAGAGAGACATTGCCGCTCACGACTGGAATTTCAAGTGCGCGGCAGGCATCACTCATGCCCTCAATGGAAAGGGCCAATGCCCACATCGTTTCTGGCCTTTCCGGATTTCCAAAATTAAGACAATTGGTCATGCCAATGGGTTTTGCACCCAGACAAACCAAACGACGCGACGCAGAGGCAACCGCATTCGTTCCGCCTTGATACGGATTCAAAAGTGTATACGTACTATTGCCTTCCAGTGTAAAGGCCAATAACGCGGCGGTCTCCTTAATCCGTAAAACGGCCGCGCCAACGCCGGGGCCAACCACCGTATTGGTCTGAACCATATAATCAAATTGTTCGTAGACCCAGGCCTTCGATGCGAAAGAAGGCGATGCAAGCAGTTCCAACAATGATTTTGAAAAGTCCCCTTGCGGGATCGGAATCATGTCGAAACTAAACGCAGTCAATATCTCCTGAAATTGAGGCGGTGCTATCGGCCGTTCATAAACCGGGGCCTTTGAGGTCAGCGCAGCAGCCGGAATATCCGAAACAAGAACATCACCAAAAGTCACCGTCACCTTACCCGTATCGGTTACCGTTCCTATCGTTGCAAAATCCAACCCCCATTTTAGGAAGATTTTCTCCGCGTCGTGCTCCCTCCCCTTTTGAACCACAATGAGCATTCGTTCTTGGGATTCGGAAATTAAAATCTCTTCGGCCACCATGCCCTTTTCTCGAAGCGGTACTTTTGCCAAATCAATCGCAATCCCGACACCGCCCCGATCGGCCATTTCTGAAGTCGCACAGGTTAGCCCTGCCGCACCCATATCCTGCATGCCGACGACAATACCTGTTTTCGCCAATTCCAAGCAGGCTTCTAAAAGGAGCTTCTCGGTAAAGGGGTCACCCACTTGCACTGCCGGACGCGCATCTTTCGAGGCATCCAGCGCAGTTGAGGCCATCGTTGCGCCATGAATCCCGTCTCTCCCCGTTTTGGCTCCGACATAAATGACTGGATTTCCAACACCTGCTGCGTGTCCTTTAATAATCTCCTCTCGACGGGCGATTCCCAGACAAAACGCATTGACCAGCGGATTTTTTGTATAAATATCGTTGAAGCGCACTTCCCCGCCTATCGTTGGGATTCCCATACAATTTCCATATCCCGCAATGCCAGCGACCACGCGCTCCATCAAATATTTATTTTTCGAGTGGGCTGGATGCCCAAAACGCAGTGAATTTAAGAGGGCAATGGGGCGCGCGCCCATCGTAAAGATATCTCGAATAATGCCACCGACGCCGGTCGCGGCACCCTGATAAGGCTCAATAAAAGAGGGGTGATTATGGCTTTCAATCTTAAACGCGGCCACATAGCCGTTTCCAATATCAACAATGCCGGCATTTTCTCCGGGACCTTCAATCACGCGCACACCCGTTGTCGGGAAACGCTTTAAGTGGACGCGGGAGCTTTTGTAGCTGCAATGTTCGCTCCACATAACGGCAAACATGGCGCGCTCTGTGGGGTTTTCTTCTCGTCCCAGAAATTCTTGTATTTTTTTTAATTCGTCGTCAGTTAAGAGATTCGGCATTACTATCGTCCAGTTTAATTTAAAAAGGTATAGCCTAAACGGCCTCAAATCTTTATTATTGTTGTGACGAAAACCACTAATAAAAGAGGGTTCAGATTATGGGACGTGAGAATACGCTATTCAGAGCAGTTCTTCAATGGATCCAATCGCGCCATCTAAAATGTAACCCTAGGGAGTATCGTCGGGACATGTAAAATGTAACCCGATCTGAATACCAATTGGGGAGGGTTACCGTATGAGCAAACAATCAAAATGGGACTATTTCAAGGCCATCTATTCTCGGTACAAAACGGCAGATACTGCCAATAAGAAAGCCATCCTCGCGATCCAACGAAGATTGCCGCATTGCAGCAGATCAAAGCGTCTTTGAATCCATTTGATGGGCAATCAAATCGAGAAAAAGATCGAGAAAATATTGAGTCTGGCGAATCGCCGTCACAGTCCAAAAGCCAAAGCATAGACACTTCCAGCCGTTAATCGTTATTTTTTAGTTTGACTCAAAATCACAACGCAGTAGAATCGTTTTTAAGGCCATGACTCTGACTGGGGAGGGGCACAACAAGGCCTGTCTTTTTTGTCATCAAAACTGCCAATACATCGGTAACCTTTTTCATGTCTCGATGATCCACTCTACGGTAACATTTTTAAATGTCTTGAGAGGCAAGGCAACATGGCGAGACTTTGCCGTAGCCATGATAGGTCGTGGGTGAATTTGAAAAGTGATCTGTCATTCCTGCATGTTTCTGGCAGGAA